>NZ_JAUBRN010000037.1:0-71246 GCF_036701875.1 Microcoleus sp. MON1_C5
GGGGTTTAACAAACTTTCACTGGTGGCCTCAAGTTCCAGTTTCGGCTTAATTATGGGTAAGTACCCGGACATGATATAAGCATCTGATCGGAAAAATCTGCGATCGAAGTTATGCCGAAAAAGCCCGTTCCGCGACCAGAAGATGAAGAGTCGCATTTGAAGAAGCTCGGGGAAGAACTGGAGATGAGTCAGGAAGATTTGGCGCGAGAGCTTGGCGTTTCGTCGCAAACCATCAGCCGTTGGGAGTTGGGAAAGAAGGTACCCACGTTCACCGTTAAGCAGATGAAAGCTTTGGAGAAATTGCTCGCTAGCATCGGCAGGTCGATCGGCGATTTGCCAGACAATCTCTGATGAAACCATTAAACAAGCCCACGGATAAATCTGTGGATCACTTTTTCCAATCTAAAATCTAAAATCTAACATCTAAAATCACTCGATCGCGCCCTTTGTCTTTAGCTTGATAAAGCGCGCGGTCTGCCGCTGCAATCAAGTTTTTTTGTGCAGTGGACGATCGAGGAACCGTACTCGCTACCCCCATACTCAGCGTCACGGAAGAACACACCTCCGAATTAATGTGTTCTATTTCTAGTTCTTTTATCCACAGTCGAATTTTCTCTGCAATCGAGACAGCTATTTCAGGTGAAGTCCGAGGCAAAATCACTGCAAATTCTTCGCCTCCGTAACGAGCTACCAGAGTCTCCCCCGAAACTTCGCGTGTTGAGTAATTTACAGCCTCAACAATAGTTTTCGCTACCTGTTGCAAACAAGCGTCTCCCGCTTGATGTCCGTAAGTATCGTTGTATTGTTTAAAAAAGTCAATATCGCATAAAATTAAAGATAGTTCTGCTGCTTCTTGTCCCAATTCCTGCCATTTTTTCTCGAAGAATTCGTTAAAACAGCGGCGGTTCGCCACCTGAGTTAACCCATCTGAGTTCGCAAGGCGATACAATTCGGAATTAGCTGATTTTAATTGAGAATTAGCTGCTTCTAACTCGGCTTGTGTTACCGATAAATTGTAATACAGTTGCCTAATATACCCAGTAGCTTGTTGGTGAATTTCGGATAAAGCTACCAATACTTGATGCACGTCTAATAGTCGGTAAACTTGAGCTTCTAACTGCACAACAATCGGCTCGTAAAGCAGTTCGGGCTGCCGCTGCATGGCTCGCTGAGCTGCCACGACAATTAAGGCTACTCCTGGTAAAATCAAAATATCAGTTTGAGCTATTTGATACAAAGCCATAATTGGTCGGCCAGCAAATGTATCTAGTCCGTAAGGGCGGCTCATGCGTTCCATAAATCGCCTGCGCGATATCATCCCTAAAAATTCGCCATTTACGGTCAAGATAACTCCCGGAAGCAGCGGGTGAGCTTGAAAAAACCGGGCTACTTCTTTGGCTAGGGATGAAGCTTCAACTTGAAAATTTAATACAGCCAAATCCTTAAGAGTAGACTCTAAAGATAGATTTTTTGGTAGTTTTTCTGGTGAGTTAGATGGCGGGAGAAATTCAACAGACACAGCGCAGATCCGAATAAACAATAAAGCAGCAACAAAGCTTGTCTCAACTATTAACTTATCTTAGTATTTGTTTCGTACCATTGGCTGTATTTACTACACTATCTAATATTTAAGAGAATAAACTAACGCCTGACTTTATTCCCTGCCTGCATTGCATTGATTCATCATTACTACCTTAGAGATTTATTAAATTATTACTTGATTGTTTACTGTTAATTTGGGCGGAGTAAAAAACCGATTTGAGCGCCATTCCTTAACTCATTCACGCGGCCAACAAACTCAAGAAATCTGGTTGTTAAAAAGGGGTCGATGCTTGTGAAAAGGTTTTGCGTAAAAAAACGTGGTTTCTGCCCCTGTTTTAAACTCAAAACTCAACACTCAACATTCCCTCACCACCCCCAAGTTCCTGGCCCTCCCTTAAACGGGCCCACAATATCTTTGGTAATCCAGCCGCCGTAAAAATCCCCTGGTTGAGATTGCACTAATTCCCCGTCCACATAACAGGCATCCATCTTGCTCGGATAAAAAGCCACATAATCTTTAATAGCTGCAAAAACCTGATTAGGATTGGGATAAAACCAAGCCGCATTTACTACTTCTTTGGACTCTACCGTCACAGTGTAATAACCGGCTTGTCCCTTCCACTCACACCAAGAGCCCTGTAAAGTTTTGTGCAAATATTCCATTTTGATGTCTTCGGGGCAGATATAGTAAACCGGAGGGTGGCTTGTCTCCAGTACCCGCTGAGGGCGGCGCGTGTCTGCGATCGTCACTCCATTAAAAACTATCTGTACGTGTTTGGTCGATTCCTCAAGGCGAGGGGGACGCGGGTAATCCCAAACAGACTCTTCACCAGGGCCCGGCTCTATTCGATCGAAGTTCATTTGCACAATCTCCCCTGAAAACAAACAATTAGCGACTTAGCATTACAATTTAATGTACCCTTAATCGAGTCGCTGCTTCAGACCAAACCAGCTTTTCTCAACTCTTCGTAATATGAGTATTCGCGGTATAGATGTTTCCGACTACCAGCCCAATATCAATTGGCAAGCAGTTGCCCGGGATGGTATTGCCTTCAGTTTTGTCAAAGCGACGGAGGGTGCAACGTTAGTGGCCCAAACTTTCGCCCGCAATTGGGCGGCTATGAAAGCAGCGGGGATTCAACGCGGTGCTTACCACTTTTTTCGACCTGCAAGCAGCATTCAAGGACAAATAGATTTGTTCTTGAAAACTGTAAAACTCGAACCTGGGGATTTGCCGGCAGTCTTGGATTTGGAAACTACAGGCGGTTTGAGTGTGGGTGAATTCTGCGATCGAGCCGCAATTTGGCTAGAAGCAGTCGAAAAAGCCACCTTGATGCGGCCGATTATCTACACGTACCCCGGTTTCTGGGACAACCTGGGGACAAAACGGTTTGCGGATTACCCGCTGTGGATTGCTCACTATACCAGTGCTGAAGAACCTTGGGTTCCCGGCGGCTGGAAAACTTGGACTTTTTGGCAGTACAGCGACACCGGCAGCGTGTCCGGCGTCTCGGGCAATGTAGACACCAATATTTTTGAAAGCGTCCGAGAAGGCGCCCTAAGTTATAAAGTTGCAGACATCCAGAGGCAATTAAGAATTAAAGGTTTTTATCAAGGCGCGATGGATGCTAAATTTGGAGCCACTACCACAGCAGCGCTCATCTCGTTTCAGAAATCTCAAGGTCTCAATCCAGACGGCATTGCAACCCTCAAAACTTGGGCCGCTTTGATGCGAAAATCTCCCAAAGTAGTTGTCCCCCCTCCAACCCCGACTCCCGCTCCGACTCCCACTCCCATATCAGGCGTGCGACTGACTCAGGTATTCTCGTCTTATAAAGCTAGCGCTAGCCAAGATACTGCCTTAATTTGGCTGCAAAGTCAGGTTCCTACCTCTGTTTTAGGGGAATTTGCTCAAAAATGGCGGGCAACTGCCTTACCTCAAGACAGTAATTTGCGATTGATAGATGTGGGCAAATTTTATCGCGGTTTAGCACAACAAGACCAAGCTTTAGATTGGCTGCAAAAACAAATTTCTCCGGCTATTATTACCGAGTTTGCACAAAAATGGCGCTCTCAATCTATTGTCACTAATTCTCCGATTCGGCTGATAGATGCGTGCAAATTTTATCGGGCCGCCCCCCAGCAAAACCAGGCTTTAGATTGGCTGGAAGGGCGAATTTCGCCGGCAATTCTATCGGAGTTTTTTCGCAGGTGGCAGGATGCCAATCGATGATTGATTTTAGATTTTAGAGAGACTCTACAGATGAATCTTGCGATTTTAGAGTTTTTTAGATAGGAGATTGACTCGACAAATGAATCTGGGGGTTTGACCGCTCTGTAATTGAAAAGCCGCCAAATCTTGCTATTTGAGATTTGAGAGTTCTCCACATCAAAACTGGTCAAATCCTCTCCCTCTCTCCCCGCCTCTCCATTAGACTCTCGAACATAACAGACAATATCTCGCTTAGCTACAGCTTGCTGCCATCTTTGACGCCAAGAGAATTATCTGATAAAGTTATAGCGACTATCAAGGTTTTTTAATCTTATTGGGAAAAATGCAGGGCCGTGCCGAGTTTGTAAGCTGCGCCGAAAATAGCGCCTGCACTCCAATTACCCGCGATCGAACATTTAAAACTAAGCGGGCAGCCTGTAACAATTATATCTATGGAAATCCCCTTTAACATCACCCAGTTGATGGTCATGACCGTCATCTGTGGCATCAGCGCTCAAGTTCTGGCCGCTTATCTGAAAGTTCCGGCGATCGTCTTTTTGCTATTGTTTGGCATTTTAGCCGGCCCAGACTGCTTGGGAGTGCTGCACCCGAATCTGCTGGGCAGCGGTTTGGAAGTTATGGTATCGCTTTGCGTAGCGTTAATTCTGTTTGAAGGCGGCTTGAATTTGGAATTGCGAGATTTAGGAAAACTTTCCGGCAGCATCCGCAATTTAGTTACAGTAGGCACTTTAATTACGCTAATTGGCGGCGGAATGGCCGCACACTGGTTGGGGGAATTTCCCTGGCCGATCGCATTTCTGTATGCTTCTCTAGTAGTCGTCACCGGCCCGACGGTAATCGGCCCTTTGCTCAAACAAGTATCCGTTGACAAACAAGTCGCCGCCTTGCTAGAAGCAGAAGGCGTTTTAATCGATCCTGTCGGGGCAATTCTGGCAGTATTGGTGCTGAATATTATTTTGAACGGCAATGCTGATTTGCTGGTTTTGTTCCGAGATTTAATCGTGCGACTATTAGTTGGCACAGTCGTCGGAGTTGCGGGAGGTTGGCTGCTGGGATTCATTCTCAAGCGATCGCAATTTCTCTCAGAAGACCTCAAAAACTTAGTAGTTTTAGCCGGTTTGTGGGGATTTTTCGGCTTAGCAGAAGAAATCCGCAGCGAATCGGGACTGATGGCAACTGTCGTATCCGGCATCGTCCTCAGAGCCGCTGCTGTGCCGGAAGAAAGGCTGCTGAGGAGGTTTAAAGGTCAACTCACAGTCCTGGCTATTTCCATGCTGTTCGTGCTGCTGGCGGCTGATTTATCCCTCGCTAGTGTGGTCGCCCTCGGTTGGGGAAGTTTGTTTACAGTTTTAGCTTTAATGTGGGTAGTGCGGCCGATCAACGTTTGGCTGTGTACTTGGAACAGCGGACTGAATTGGCGGCAGAAATTATTTGTTTGTTGGGTAGCGCCGAGGGGAATTGTCTCAGCCTCGATCGCATCTTTATTTGCAATTTTGCTCACCCAGCGGGGAATCAACGGCGGCGACTCGATTAAAGCCTTAGTTTTCCTAACAATTATTATGACAGTTTTCGTCCAGGGACTAACAGCCGGAGGGATCGCTCAACTTTTGGGCATCACCTCAAAATCCGCAACCGGTGCTGCAATTGTGGGGTCAAATCCTTTGAGCAGATTAATTGCTCGCTTGTTTCAAGAACGCGGAGAATCTGTGGCAATTATCGACACCGACCCGGAAGCTTGCGCCCAAGCAGAACGAGAGGGTTTGCGGGTGTTTTTGAGCAGTGCTCTCGACCACAGCGTTTTAGAAGAAGCCGGACTAGATTCGATGGGAACTTTTCTGGCAATGACTAACAACGGCGAGGTAAACTTAGTGTTAGCTCAGCGAGCGGCAGAAGAGTTTGCGCCGCCGAGGGTTTTGGCAATATTCCCCAAAGATCCGCAAGCAAATACGCCTGCAAATCAGACTAAAATCAATCAAGCTTTTGTATCCGATTTGTCGCTGAAGGATTGGAACGTATATTTGAGCGATAGCGAAGTAAAATTGGGAGAAACTGAGTTAAAAAGTGAGGGATTGCAGTTTCAGATTGCTCACTTGCAAGCTTTGGTTCAAGCCGGGGAGTTGGTGCCGCTGCTGCTGGAAAGGCAAGGGTACTTGCAAGTAGTGTCGGCGACTCAGATTTGGCAAGCAGGCGATCGAATTATTTATTTGCTGTACGATCCGACACCAAAATTGTTGAAAAGATTGTCTGGTTCGTCGCAGTCTCGTTTGACTTTGGAAAAGCATCAGCTAGTTGAAGAAGTGCCCATTCCTTCTCCGGTTTTAGAGGAGGTTTTGGAGTCAGCGGAAATAGCAAAGGATGCTAAAGTTTTGCAGCCACCAGTTTCGCGATAGGGGCAGTAAGCTGTCGTGCATCTAGATTGTCTGTGGTATTAGAGGGGGAGAGGGGGAGAAGGGGAGAGGGGGAGAGGATTTGACAATTTTTGATATGGGATTGAAATATACAATTTCAATGCACAACATATATCAGATCGCTCGCGACAAGCAGATTAGAGCGATCGTCCTTACTCTGCCTCCCCAATTAAAGTAAATGCCGCCCAATTTCGCGGCTGGGGATGAGTTTTCATCGTGGTTAACATTGCCTGCCGAAGTGCCTGTGCTTTGTCGGGATTATTTTGCAAATTTTGATAAAACGACTGCATCAATTCCGATGTCGGCGCATCGGGAACCGCCCATAAAGAAACAATTACACTCGGCACTCCTGCCGAAATCAAAGCGCGCGACAAGCCAATCACCCCATCCCCGGTAATTCTTCCTTCTCCGGTGTTGCAAGCACTCAAAACGACTAAGTTTGCTTGCAGTTTCATGTCGAAAATCTCTTCTGCTGTCAATAAGCCGTCATCGCTACCAGAAGGAGCCATAGCGATCGCACTTGCCAATCCGCGCACATTATCCAGCAATCCATGCGTTGCTAAGTGAATAATCGATGCTTGGGGCATTTTTTGGACGATCTGGGCTTTTGTCCCTTGTGCGCCTGTGATGGCTTGGGTATTGAGCAGAGGGGCGATCGCGATCGCTTCAGCTTCGGCCCCAGGTAGAGCAGACAATTGCTGTTTGGGCTCTCCCAGAGAGAGAGACACGCTTGGCATAGTAGGATTGCCCAATACTAGAGCCCTGCTGCTGTTGACTGGCTTCTGTGCTAACTTCTGTCGTTGTTGTCGAGTCAAATCCAATACTTGAATCGAGGGGGCGGTGAGAATGGTGTGTTTTTCGATTAAGTAAGTGCCGTTGGCATCTTGCAGGGCGGGAAAAGGTACTTGGAAAAGCGATCGTTGGGGAATGAAAATGACATGGGCATTGGGATCTTTTGGCAAAAGCGTTTCAATTGGGTCAATCAGCAGTTGATGCAGCGTCGGTAAGTTGGGTTGGGGTTGAATAAAACCAGTGCTGCTGCGACTGCGAACGGCAAGAAACTCCTGATTGCCAATAATTAGATCGGCTAGAGAGGCGTTGTGCTGTTGCCAGAGGGGTTTGAGGTCTACTTCGCGGAATGTGATTTCGCCCGTGGGTTGAATCACCCAAATGTAGAGGGCGGATTCACGCCCTACTTGTTTGCCCTGAATCTGGAATTCGTCGTAGATGATAGAATACTGCACCAAAGTGGCGTTCTGTGCTTTGGCGATTTGGCGGATTTGCTCCTGGTTCGGAGAAGTGTTAATCACCGGATTGGTAGAACCTGACGATAAGCGCTGTGTCAGGAGATCGACAAAGGCACGGGCACGCCCCCGTTCGGCAATTTCTAACGCTGCGATCGGGTTATTCTGAGCCACCCGGACTTCTTGTAAAGTCCGATAAGTCATAGCTTGTCCTTCAAAGATGGAGACTTTATACGCGTCGTTAGAGCCGAGCATTTGACGCATCGATTCCCAAACTTGAATCGCATTGAGGAGCATTTTCTCAGCTTCTGTGGGGTTGCCAGCCTTTAAGAACGCCGCTCCGAGGTTGTTGAGCGCCACACCCTCCGTCCGAGGGTCTTTAATTTCGCGGGCGATGGCTAACTGTTGCTGTGAATACTCAATGGCTTTGGCATAGTTGCCCAGAGAGTAGTAAGTGATTCCCAAATTGCCCAGTGACGCAGCCTCCCCAGAGCGATCTTTAATGGAGCGGGCGATAGCTAACCACTGCTGTGAATACTCAATGGCTTTGGCATAGTCGCCCAGATAGCGGTAAGCGACTCCCAAATAGCCCAGTGCCATACCTTCCCCCTGACGGTCTTTAATTTCGCGGGCGATCGCTAAATATTGCTGTGCATGCTCAATGGCTTTGGCATAGTCGCCCAGATCGATGTAAACGAGTCCCAACTGGCCCAGTGCCCCACCCTCCCCTTGGGGGTCTTTAATGGAGCGGGCGATGGCTAACCACTGCTGTAAATACTCGATGGCTTTGGCATAGTTGCCCAGATAACTGTAAGAGATTCCCAACTTGCCCAGTGCCCTACCTTCACTTTGGCGGTCTTTAATGGAGCGGGCGATGACTAACCACTGCTGTGCATACTCAATGGCTTGGGCATAGTTGCCCAGAGAGCCGTAAGCGACTCCCAAATTGCCCAGTGCCCTACCTTCCCCTACGCGGTCTTTAATTTCGCGGGCGATCGCTAAATATTGCTGTGTATACTCAATGGCTTTGGTATAGTTGCCCAGAAAGCGGTAAGCCTCTCCCAAACTGCCTAGTGTTAGACCCTCCAACCTACGGTCTTTAATTGCGCGGGCGATAGCTAACTGTTGCTGTATATATTCAATGGCTTTGATATGGTCGCCCAGATAAAGGTAAGCGACTCCCAAATAGCTTAGTGCCAGACTCTCCTGCTGGCGATCCTTAATTTCACGGGCGATCGCTAAATGTTGCTGCGAATACTCAATGACTTTGGCATAATTGCCCAGAGAGAGGTAAGCACCTCCCAAATTGTTTAGTGCCAGACTCTCTTGCTGGCGGTCCTTAATTTCACGGGCAATAGCTAAATGTTGCTGTGAATACTCAATGGCTTTGGTCGAGTTGCCCAGATCGCGGTAAGCGGCTCCCAAATTGCCCAGTGCCACCTTTTCACTGTCGCGGTCTTTAATTTCGCGGGCGATGGGTAAACTCTGCTGTGTATATTCAATGGCTTTGGTATGCTCGCCCAGTTTGAGGTAAGCGGCTCCCAAATTGGCCAGTGCCCTACCCTCCCTCTGACGGTCTTTAATTTCGCGGGCGATGGGTAAACTCTGCTGTAAATACTCAATGGCTTTGGCATAGTTGCCCAGATAAAGGTAAGCACGTCCCAAAGTGCCCAGTGCCCAACCTTCAGTTTTGCGATCTTTAATTTCGCGGGCGATGGCTAAACTTTGCTGTGAATATTCAATGGTTTTGGCCCAGTTGCCCAGAGAGTAGTAAGCACGTCCCAAATCGGCCAGTGCCAAACCTTCTGTTTGACGGTCTTTAATTTCCCGGGTGATGGCTAAATGTTGCTGTGCATATTCAATGGCTTTGGCATAATTGCCCAGAGATTGGTAAGCCATTCCCAGATTGCCCAGTGCCCAACCCTCTCCTTGGCGGTTTTTGAGGGCGCGATAAATTGGCAGTGCCTGTTGCCAGAAATTCAGCGCTGCTTGGAATTGCCCAGTCTGATATTGTTGGGTGCCCTGCTGCAAGAGCCGATCGGCCTCTGCTTCACGAGCATCGGTAGTTTGAGCGATCGCTGGGAATTGAGAGTCAGGATTAGTTAATAGAGACATAGTGGCAAGCAAGAATAGGGAAATGGAAGCTAGGAAAACATTAGTGAGCCTATAGTGGGTTGATTTGAGTCGCTTAAATGGGGAATACAGCATAGGATTCTAGAGTTGGATTTTAGAGAATTAGCCCGATCGCTCTTTCTGCCGTCGTCGTGCGATCGCCTCAATCTGCCACAGGCGATCGACCTTCATAGAAGCTTACTCTGTCTCCCCGATCTCGCCGCAGGGATGGGGACTCTAATCTGGATTAGACGACAATTTTAGCGATCGCCCGATCGGTTTGAATCAAACCATTACCCACTGGCATAGTCAAGTCCAAAATCAAAACCTGGCGTGTTTAGATCGTCCATATCCAGAGCCGTCTGCTCTAATGCTCGATTAATGTCCGCAGGACTTAAGTGGGGATTTGCAATGCTATCCTGTCAACCCATTTCGATTAGCTGTTGTCGTCAAAATGTTCTCAACTTGAGCCGGAGTTAAAGTCGGATTAGCATTCAAAACTAAAGCCGCTACACCCGCTACTTGTGGCGTTGCCATAGATGTGCCAGTTAGGGTGTCATAGGAGCTATAGGGAGTTGTAGAATAGATGTCTACTCCCGGAGCAACTAAGTAATCTAAAGGTGTGGAGCCCGCACGGTTCGAGGTGTCTGCCATCCTGCCGTTTATATCAATGCTGCCCACTGCAATTCCCAAGCTATCGGCATTACGAGCTGGATAATCTGGTTGGTCAACACCCGAGTTTCCGGCTGCCATAACCACAACAGAGCCTTTGTTATTTGCATACTCAATTGCGTTATTTACTACGTTGGAAGGGACAAACTCACTTCCCAAGCTGAGGTTAATTACATTGGCTCCATTATCAGCAGCATAGCGGATTCCAGCAGCAATATTATTCCCCGAGCCACCACCAAAGGCGGGCAACACTCTAACAGGCATAATCTTAGCATTGGGCGCAACTCCTGTGATGCCAAAATTATTTCGTTCTGCCGCGATCGCACCTGCTATGTGAGTCCCGTGACCGTGGAAATCCATATCCATTGGGTTGTTGTCACTAGCCACAAAATCCCAACCCCGAATATCATCAATATATCCGTTGCGATCGTCATCGATACCATTTCCAGCAATTTCATCAGTATTTTGCCAAATATTGCCATCCAAATCGGGATGGGTGTAGTCAACACCAGTATCCACGACAGCTACAACAATGCCATTTCCTGTAATGTTTTGATTCCAAACTTCCGGCGCATTTATCACATCTAGCGCCCACTTATTCCCCCCCAGATCGGGAATATCGGGGAAAAGACTTGAACGATTTAAGGTATGGGAAACTGCGGCATTTGCATTCACTAAACCGTAGCCGTAGTTAGTATTATAAACACCATTAGTTGTGGTAATATCTGGCACTACAGGAATAGATATTGCAGAACAATTCAGGTTGTAATTAGTAGAGTTGTTGAAGAAGCTAGAGACTTGAACATAGTAGGTTCCTGGAACCAGATTGGGTACATTAATCACGTCCGGGATGGTGCCAATCTCAATAGAGCTGGCAATAGTTTCACCACGATCGACACCACCGTTGCGGTTTCTATCGTGAATTAACCTGACATTAGCATCCCTGGTTAAACCATCCAGACGCAGGTTAAAATTGCTCTTAGTGTTGATATCGAAGCGGTAGAAATCGTCGCGATCGCCTGTGCCCACAAAATCAGTTAAGTTGATGCTACCATTTTCAACACCAACAACATTACGAGCTGTCGAAAGAGAGTTACCTGGATCTGCGAAATTCAACTGGGAAGCAGATAGCGTTCCTGTTAGCGGATCTGCGTTTGCGATCGCCGATTCTGACTGCGGTTTGAGTTGAGAATCGGCGACATCGCCAGTAACTCGATCGCTCGCAGAGAAACTGAGGTGATCGCCTGCATGAGCTACAATAAAATCTGCTATCTGTGTCTGTTGGTCGATGCTGGATGCTGCGGGATTAGTCAAGCTAGATTCAGCACTATAACCAGGAATATTCAATGGCTCGATCGCTCCGTTGAGCAAGTCGCTGTTAGTCGGAAATATTGATGTGGCGAGATCGTTTGGCTGTTGATTTAAATAAAGGCGATCGTTAGGATTGGTTTTGATGTCTAACATAATTTAAAAACCCCGATGTTTCGATTCATTCTTTAGTTAAATCTTAAGCAGCCCAAATGGAAAAATCATTCGTTCTACCCACAGACTTCATGAAGTACCGGGTGCAAAATAGATTGCGGGAAAGTGCAAAGTATGTGAATATGTAGAGTAGATGGTTCACTTCCATCAGTTTTGAGATTGAGACGCGAGCGCGAACAAAGATTCATTCCACAGTCCGCCAGAGAATTAATTCCCTGTCTCATAGCACAAGTCCTCTAAAAGAGGACTGAAGAATATAATTCATTAGTCCTCTTTCAGATATAAATGAATTCAACTATCAAATAGAAATATCGCTCTTCCTGACAGCGAGCTAACAGTTCCGGTATGCGATCGTGCTTGCCCAATTTTCACAATACTCGCGCTTCCCGCTCGAACAACTTGGTTGTTTCGATCGACTGAATTTTCAAACGTTTGACTGCACATAAAGGGCGATCGGGCAAATCTTCATCTCCCGCAAGATAAGTATCGCTAAACTCGGTACTTACCAACTGTTCGGTAATTCGATAACGCATTCGCAGTTTTCTGTCCAGCATCGGATCTGGCGGTACGGGGGGTTGACTTTTTTGTACAGATTCCGACTGCACGCTTTGCTGTGCCACTCTCATCGCGGACTCCCACAAATTTTTGTTGCGGACTCTTTCGTCCGGGTCGATAATTCCTGCATCTTTCAATACCTCTGTCAGCAATTTCCACAAATGATAAGCAACGTATCGCGCTAAGTAGCATATTTGATAGTTCCGCGCGATCGCATAATTATTCTTGATTTCTTGGTATGTCAAACCATCTAACACTCCTTGAATAATTGCTCGCTGTAAGCGGTTCAAGGGTTGGCCTCTCTTTTCCTGTACCAGGTTATCGAGAATGTTTGTAGCTGATTCTGCATTCATAAAGTTACGCAGTAAGTTGACAGTTGACCGTTGACCTGTGGTAGGGGCGGTGCCAAGAGAGCCCGCCCTCTTAGTTGAGAGTTGACAGTTGACAGTTGATATAGCAATCCTAAATGAGTCGTAAATTTTTTACCCCGATCGACAAAGTAACAAATTCGGATGTATTGTCGCCAATTAATCGTCGAGATTCTGAGGGATAGGCTTGTAAAGCCATAAAAAAATCCTCTTAACACTTGACTTAAATCTTAAGCAACCCACATGGGAAAATCATTCGTTCTACCCACAGACTTGATGAAGTACAGGGTGCAAAATAGATTGCGGGAAAGTGCAATGTATGTGAATATGTAGAGTAAATGGTTCATTTCCATCAGTTTTGAGATTGAGAAGATAACTCGGCGGTTGAAACCGCGTCTACACAAACAAAGTCTGCCTGCGCGGACTAAAGAATAAAGATCGTTTCCGATTGCATCGGAATTATTAGTATCCGAAAAGGATACGGCAGTGCCGTTTCCCTACAATGTTATTTTGGGTAGGGAAACCGCACTGCCGTCTGCTCTATCATTCCGGTACAACCGGAATTGATATAATTTAGGATAAAATTTAGGATAAAAACATGGAGCCAATTCGCTATTAATAAAAACTTACTCGGCCTCCCCAATTAACGTGAACGCTGCCCAATTTCGCGGCTGGGGATGAGTTTTCATCGTGGTTAACATTGCCTGCCGAAGTGCCTGTGCTTTGTCGGGATTATTTTGCAAGTTTTGATAAAACGATTGCATTAATTCCGATGTCGGCGCATCGGGAACCGCCCATAAAGAAACAATCACGCTCGGCACTCCTGCCGAAATCAAAGCGCGTGACAAGCCAATCACACCATCCCCGGTAATTCGGCCTTCTCCAGTGTTACAGGCACTCAAAACGACTAAATTTGCTTGCAGTTTCATGTCGAAAATCTCTTCTGCGGTCAATAAGCCGTCATCGCTACCAGAAGGAGCCAGGGCGATCGCACTTGCCAATCCGCGCACATTATCCAGCAATCCATGGGTTGCTAAGTGAATAATCGATGCCTGGGGCATTTTTTGGACGATCGCAGCTTTTGTCCCTTGTGCGCCTGTGATGGCTTGGGTATTGAGCAGAGGGGCGATCGCTCTAGCTTCAGCTTCGGCTCCCGGTAGAGGAGACAATTGCTGTTTGGGCTCTCCCAGAGAGAGAGACACGCTTGGCATCGTGGGATTGCCCAAGACTAGAGCCCTGCCGTTGTTGGCTGGCTTCTGTGCTAACTTCTGCCGTTGCTGTCGAGTCAAATCCAATACTTGAATCGAAGGGGCGGTAAGAATGGTGTGTTTTTCGATTAAGTAAGTGCCGCTGGCATCTTGCAGGGCGGGAAAGGGCACCTGGAACAGTGACTCTTGGGGAATGAAAATGACGCGGGCATCGGGATCTTTGGGTAAGAGGCTGGCAATCGGATCGATCAGCAGTTGATGCAGCGTCGGTAAGTCGGGTTGGGGTTGGGTAAAACCAGTGCTGCTGCGACTGCGGACAGCCAGGAATTCTTGATTGCCAACGATTAAGCTGTCTAGAGAGGCGGTGTGATTCTGCCACAGGGGTTTGAGGTCTACCTCGCGAAACGCGATCTCGCCCGTGGGTTGAATCACCCAAATGTAAAGCGCGGATTCTAGCCATACTTGTTTGCCCTGAATCTGGAATTGGTCGTAGATGATGGAATACTGCACCAAAGTGGCGTTCTGTGCTTTGGCGATTTGGCGGATTTGATCCTGGTTGGGAGCAGAGGCGATGACCGGATTGGCATCACCAGTTGATAAGCGTTGTGTGAGTAGATCGACAAAGGCACGAGCACGTCCCCGTTCGGCAATTTCTAAGGCTGCATTGGGGTTATTCTGAGTCACCCGGACTTGTTGCAGATGGCGATAGGTGCGAGCTTGTCCTTCAAAGATGGAGACTTTATTCGCGTCGTTGGAGCCGAGCATTTGACGCATTGATTCCCAAACTTGAATCCCATTGAGGAGCATTTTCTCAGCTTCTATCAGGTTGCCAGCCTTTAAGAATGCTGCTCCGAGGTTGTTGAGCGCCATACCTTCCCCCTGGCGGTTTTTAATTTCGCGGGCGATGGCTAAATGTTGCTGTGTATACTCAATGGCTTTGGCATAGTTGCCCAGAGAGTGGTAAGCGATTCCCAAATTGCCCAGTGCCCCACCCTCCCCTCGGCGGTCTTTAATTTCGCGGGCGATGGCTAAACTCTGCTGTGTATACTCAATGGCTTTGGCCGAGTTGCCCCAATAGACGTAAGCGACTCCCAAATTGGCCAGTGCCCCACCCTCCAGGTGGCGGTCTTTAAATTCGCGGAAGATGGTTAAACTCTGCTGTATATACTCAATGCCTTTGGCATAGTTGCCCAGAGAAATGTAAGCGCCTCCCAAATTGCTCAGTGCTCCACCCTCCCCTCGGCGGTTTTTAATTTCGCGGAAGATGGTTAAACTCTGCTGTGTATACTCAATGGCTTTGGCATAGTTGCCCAGAGAGCGGTAAGTATCTCCCAAATTGCCCAGTGCTGCCCCTTCCCCTCGGCGGTTTTTAATTTCGCGGGCGATGACTAACCTTTGCTCCCAATACTCAATGGCTTTGGCATAGTTGCCCAAAGAGAGGTAAGCGAGTCCCAAATTGTGCAGTGCCCCACCCTCTCTTGGACGGTTTTTGAGGGCGCGATAAATTTGCAGTGCCTGTTGCCAGGAATTCAACGCTGCTGGGAATTGGCCGGTCTGATACTGTTGGTTGCCCTGCAGCAAGAGCCGATCGCCCTCTGCTTGACGGGCATCGATCACCTGAGCAACAACCGGGAGTTGAGAGTGCCGAGGAATGTAAAAGGCAACAGACAACAGGCAAAAGGCGAGGGGAAAGAGGAAGCCCGATCGCACTTTACGATCGCGGGATTTAAGCAGTTTTAGCGAGAAAGATTTCATAGGATTTAGTCTTTGGAGTGCGAGGCTTAGCGCTGTCCTTGGCGTTGTTGTTCGATCGCTCTAATCTGCTTCAATCGATCGCTCCAATCTTTCAAAGGTTCGGCTTCCGAACTAGCGAGAGAATCTAGCAGTTCCAGCACCGCCGCTTGGCTTTGAGAAGTCTCAGAGGCTTTGCGCGCTTCTGCGATCGCGTCATACCACAGCCCCGCCCCCGCATACAGGTCGATCCGCTGCTGGGGAGTTTGGGCGGCTGCAAGTTGAGACTGCAACGACGCCGCAGGCTGGACTACTTGGATTTCTCCCGTCGCCACCACATTCCTCGAAGGAACCATCGGATCGCAGACCAACACCACTTGCCACTGATAGGATTGCCCGATCGACAGTTGGGGCAGATTTGAGGGCAAAGCAACCGACATAATCCCTTGCTGACTCTGCATCTCGGTTCTGTAGAGCAGTTGTCCCGTGCGAGTAAAGAGCCTCAATTGCAGCGGACGAGGAGTGCGATCGGGTACAAACCAGGTAAAGGTGGGATGCCCAGAAATCGTCTCTCCCACATGGCTAAACGGCACCAAGACAGTCAATCTCGCCGATGAATTAGCTTCGCAACTGCCGCCGCGAGTGGTATTCGTCCCGGTGTCTTTCGGTTTAGAAGGGTTTTCAGGAGGAGTATATTTTGCCAGCGCTACAGGAGCGATCCAGAACGAAACACTCAGCATTAAACTCGCAATGCCGGCACAGTAAACCGTTCGACGTTTCAACTCGTGAGTCATCATCTGAATCCTCATCTGTAACTATCTTCTAGAGTAATCACGAATACACAAACACAATAGAGGACTCTCCGCAAGCTTAGTTTGCGGGAAGGTGCAAAGATATTGGTATCAGCTTAAGGGCAAACCCTCAGTCCGGCAGTCCGGCAGGGGTTTAAACCCCTGCCTCAAAGCGAAAGTCGTCTGAAGACGACTAATGAGTTCTTCAGTCCTCTTTGAGAGGACTTTCGCTCTGAGACAGGGAATTCATTCCCTGGCGGACTGCCGGGTGGGCGGGAGGACTGGGTGGACTGACAGCTTAAGTTGACACGCTTTGGGCATTGCCGTATCCAGAGTTGCCGTGTTGTCGATCGTTATATCTAAGCTCTTAGACCATTCTCAAGAACGGGCAAGATGCCCGTTCCACAAAGAGTGAATTTCTTGTGGAACGGGCATCCTGCCCGTTCATAAATGCCTTATTGAAAAGGGTGCAATATCTCATCTCAATTAGCTCCGATTTGACAAGGGTGAACCCAACCAATCACCAGAACCACCGCCGTTTTGCTGGCCAGGTTAACTCGCACACTGTCCCCTTCGGTTGATTCGGGTAGCGCCGAAATGCTCCGCCTAACTGTTTGGCTAAGTTCTTTGCAAGCTGGGTTCCTAATCCTGAAGGTTGAAGTTTAGGGTTTGGATCTTCGGTTATTTCCCTGTCTCGATCCATTGCAGCCAAGCTAAGCGTTTCTGACTGAGACTGTTTCCCCCTACCATTATCCGCCACCCGAATCACCTGCCGATCGCCTTCCTGAGTGCAAATTACAGTCAAGCGAGTGGCTTCGATCGCGTGTTTCCCGACATTGCAGAGCGCTTCTTCCAGAAAGCGGCAGAGTGCTCGCTTGTGTTCCAACCGCAGATGCGAGGTGTTCAAGGGATCGAACTGCACAATTTTGAATTTGATCGTTTTGAGGTAGGGCAATTCTTGTTCGAGCGTGTTGGAATAGACTTTGTAGAGCAATTCATGCAATGGAGCCTGCAGGGCCAATTCGATCGCACTCCCCATGCGGAGATGCGGTTCATCCGCGATCGCGTCTCGTTGCACAGAGCCGTAAACTGCCCGCAATTCTTGATTCAAGCGTTGCAACTCCGGTAGAAATAACGGCGGTGTGGCTTGTTCTTGAGCAGTTCTCAAAATTCCAACCAATGTTTGTAACGGGCCGCTATGAATTGCATTAAAGGTCTGCTCGATCGCAAACTGACGTTCCTCCAACCGCAGTCGGAGTTCTTGTTCGTGGCGATAAAATAACGCTGCCATCAAACCAGCCCCATTCAACACCAGCACGAGCAACACAGGTACGATCGGCACCCACCATCCCAAAAGAATCAGCCAGTAACAGAGCGCGATCGAGCTGACACTGGCGACTAAGAGCCCCAACAAAATTTTCCAGGGCGATCGCAAAAACCGCCCCAGACTTATCCCCAAAAGTCCCCATGCCACAATCCAGAGATATTCCCATGCGTCTGCCCAAACCCGAAGCAACGATCGCCCATCGAGCACCGCACTAACGATCTGGCTAGTGGCGTGCGCCTGGATTTCGACTCCGTAAATCCGTCCCGGATTGATGCCAAGGATCGCACCTGAACTTGCCAAATCCTTCGCGCTAAAAGACATCATCCCTATCAGCACAATCCTGCCTCGAATCCAATCCGGGTGCACCTGTCCCGATTTGATTTGCGAGAGAGAAAGCACGCGAAACGGCATTGTCCCGCTGCGAACATTGAGTAAAATCTGGTTGCCGCCAGCATCCGCCCCCACATATCCGCCAGAGTTTGACTGCACTCTGGTCAATTCAATGCTGCCAAAGCGCTTCGCGTCTGGGTCGCGAATTCCATTACCCAACTCAATTCCTCGGGCTGCTAAATAGCGTTCTGCCAGCCGGATCGCCAACGAAAAACGGTATTCCTGCTGGGGGTTGTGAGCGCCCAATAAACTGCGGCGCTGGTAGCCATCCGCATCGAGAACGGCATCTGCAAAGCCAACCTGTTCCGATCGCAGCGCGGGCGGAGGTGCGACGGTAAAGCCACTGCGATCGGGCAGGGCAATCTCCACTCCGATCGTATTCTTGCTGCTGCGAAACACCGATGTTAGTTCAGCATTACCCGGCTCAACCGGAATATCGCGTACAATATCCAGCCCGATCGCGATCGGTTGATACGTCTGCAAAGATTTGACAAGTTCAGCAATTTCACGATCGGGAATCGGATAAGTTCTGGCGCGTTGAATATCTTCCTCGGTGATACTTACGATTACAGTCCTTTCATCCATTGGCTCAGGAGGACGCAGCAGCAGAAATCGATCGAACGTCACCAACTCCAAAAACTGAAGCGCACCGGTCAATCGAGCCATCATCACAGCGACAATCACCATCACCCCTGGAAGCGCTCCTCGTCCCCAAGTCGTGACCCCCGCTTTCACTGCTTGCCATCGATCGGGCTTCATAATAATGTCCGGTTGAATAGTTATCATACTTTTGTACGACTGTTTGGCCGATGCCCGATGCCCGATGCCCGATGCCCGATGCCACTACAGGATTTATAAGTAATTAACCAGACTTGATACCACTAATCAATCAACCCTTGTTCCCTAGCTCGCACTTCCGTTTGAATCCGCAGATTCTTATCATCATCCTTATACACCTCTAGCACATCTCGAATCTTAGTCCAGTAACACTGTACAGTGCGTTCAGAAACATTCATCCGTTTGGCGATCGCAGTATCCTGCAAGCTTTCTTGAAAAGCAAATTGCAACACCTGCATCCAGGCGGGTTTGAGTTGCAGCCCATTGCGGATCTCTCTGGGTGTATAAATCCGCTCGTGCAGCGCCCAATCAACCATTGCCAGCAAGTCTTTCATCGGCTGGCTCTTATCGACAACTGTGAAGCCGCCCATGTGATTGTCGATCGACGGTTTCAGCCAAACTAAAGTCCGAACATGGGCACTCTGCACCACAATATTCAGACTCGGATACTGCTCCATCAACGTTTTGAGGAGTAGAAGCCCTGAATTTGCTTGAGCTATGGAGCCGATCGTCTCTGGCATCACCAGATCCACAATCACCAAATCCGGGGTCGTCTGCGCTATTTGCTCAAGGGCTGCCTGAGCCGTCGGAGCCGTCAGAATGTCTGCCTCTGGATATTCTTGCTTCAGAATGTTAAGCGTGCCACCTAACACCATCGCATGGTCATCCACAACTAAAAATGTTCGTTTCTCCGGTTGAGGTAAAGTCTGGGGCATAATTGATTCGTTGCCACACAACATCGTCAGTTTAAGTAATCCGTCAACCCATTTTAGATTTGGGATTTACGATTTTCGATTTGTGACCTAGTTGAAACTAGGGGCTTTAAACCGCTGAAATTCTCATTCAAGATCCCAAATCCCAAATCTAAAATCGTCTCGGTCATCTTCTTACAATAGAGGAATTACCTGGCTCCCGTCCTGCATCTGTCCGCCAATTGGGGTTGGGGATGTCCGCAACGAGAATTGCGCTAAAGCGCAGTTCTATTATAATCTAAGTGTCCAAGCAAGAATAAAGATGATTTTATGGCAGCCGAAGGTTCGTATCAAGCCAGCACGTACAATCTGGAATTTGAGGGAGAAATTCAGCGGTTAAAAGCTCAAGTTCTCCTCAGTTGGGAAAAGGAAGCGCGCACTTTAAAGTGGTTCGGTTTAGCCGACGGGATGAATGTTTTGGAAGCGGGTAGCGGACCAGGATTTTTCACCGAAAAACTGTTAGAATTACTGCCAAACAGTGCGGTAACAGCGGTAGAAATTGACCCGCTACTGCACGAAAAAGCAGTAGGATATTTGCAAGACAAAGGGGGCGATCGAGTAAATCGCATCCAAGCATCAGTTGCGGATACTGGTTTGGCGGCGAACACTTTCGACTTTGCGATCGCCCGTTTGCTGTTCGTTCACCTCCCAGATCCCGTCGCAGCAGCTAGAGAAATGTTCCGCATTTTGAAACCGGGCGGCAAACTGGTGATTATTGATAACGATGCGGATCTGTTTTGGCTGACAAATCCGCCTTGGTCAGTCGAGATTGTCCGCGAGAAATTCAAGCAGGTGATAGCATCGCGGGGCGGCAATTTATGCGTCGGCCGCAATCTGTGTCGCATACTCAAAGAAGCTGGGTTTGTTAGCGTTGATTTAGAAGCGGTTGTCAGCCACAGCGATTTAATTGGAATTGAAGCGTTTGAACCTTTGCTGGACTCCGGACCCATTTTGCAAATGGTCAAACAAGGGTTGATTTCCGAGTCGGAAATAGAAAGCTATCTGGTTTCGCGGGATGAGTTTGTAGCTGCGGGCGATCGATCGATGATGAGTTTTTGGTTGATGGCTTGCGGGAAAAAAAATGAATAAAATTAAGACAATTTTTTTCACCACACATTGATGTTCTGCCGCAGCCAAAACTCTAGCACAATCGCTAAATTTTGAGTTAACAAAGCCAACTTATCTAACAGTAAAAAACGAAAAACTTCCGAATAAATTCTCCCCTCAGAATTAGGTTAAAGCTGCACGTATAGCTCTAGAATCGTATCATATCAAATCCGGTAGCATCGTCGGGCGTCAAATCTAGTCAACAGTCAGGAATCAGGAATTGTGCAACCAGATTTGATCTAATTCGTCTGCGTTAATCTGTGTTTATCTGCCCTCATCTGCGGTTAAAAAATTCTCTTTTTTTAACCGCAGAGGACAATGGATTGACGCTGATTCACGCAGAGGTCGAGAAGAGAAATAGGAATAATTCCGATTCTAAAAGATTTCATATAAAAGCTATAAGTTTTCATATTTTTGAGCTTAGTAACTTTACACCTACCAGTCTAACAAATCCTTGGAGCCGATCGCGCAAAGGTTATTTGTGAGAGCCAATGGTTGTCTGTCACATTTTAGCTTAACCAATCAAGCCCTTAGCGAAGCCCTCGTAGACGATCGCACTTTTTACCAACTCCTCAGCATTCAACCCACTTGCCGAACCCCATTAAGAAACTCAGTCCTTGCCTCAATCCTTGAAGGCATTAAAACGCAGCTTACCAACAATTCTAAATCCAATTCCGGCAGCAACTCACTTCTTGAAATTTGCTCATAATTATCCTCGCGCAGCCCATAAACAGAAAGCCGATTATTTTCCCAAAACCAAACTTCTGGAATGCGAAGTCGCAGATATTTAGCTAGTTTATTTGTGCTACCGCTAGTAATCGTTACTTCCACGGCTAGATCGGGATGCTCTTTTCTTGAACCTATATAATAAGATTCGTCTGGTTCAAAGGATACATCTCTTGCCCGGTCTCTGCGAGTTGCACTCCCTACAGGAATATATTCAATTCCCATTTCACAAAAGTAGAGTTGTAGCAAAAAATTAAGAATACAACTGATTGTCTCATGTTCTTCGCCCAGTGTCCTAAACTCGATCCACCCATCAAGATAAGTTATCCGTAAACCCGGAGAGTCGGCCATCAAAGATTCGAGATCCTCAAATTGCTCCCAAGTATAATAACCGGGGAGAATCAATCGCTGTTCTGCAAGCGTACCTATTTCTTCTAAAATTTTTGCTGTCATAGGTATCACCATCCTATTTTAAATATTACTAGCCCCTACCCAGCACAAACCAGGCAGGGGCATTCACTCAAATTCTAACTTAATGAACTAGCTCGATCGCCCTTTTAGTCAACGCCTCAGCAGTCAACCCATTAAACGCCATCAACTGACCAGCACTAGCAGTAGTTTCCCCCCGCTTCCAAGCGAAAGTATCCCGCTTGCAATTGCTCCGTAGCATCACTGGTTCCAACATCCCAGAAGCACCGCCTGTCACGCCAATCAAGGCATCTCCGGCAAACAATTGGGCAAATTTATCATCGCTCAAAAAGCCGCCGTCAGCTTCCGAACAAGTATCCCAAGCAACATCGCTAGCACGGTACAAACGCCGGGGATTCACAATAGAAACAATCCGCACTCCAATCCCTTCTGTTTCCAAAAATGCCGCCGCTTCAAACACTGGCATTAACGTCATGTCGCCGACAACTGCAAACACAACTTTCTTGCTCCCCCCTTGATTGTGGGGAGCTTGGGGCGAATCGACTTCGTGCAGCACTATTGCACCGTCTTGCAAACCTTGGCGAGTCTGTTCAAAAGTAGTGCGAATTGGCAGCGGCGACTTGCTCGCAGTAATCACAACTCCCTTATTTTTAGCAGCCAAAGCCCACTCATAACAAGCTTGAATGCTGTTAGCATCGGGTGGAAACAAAGGAAACACATTTCCGTTCCGCATCATCGCCGCAAAATAAGCCTCAATTTCCGGCCGCTGGTGCGTCCAACCGTTGCGGCCTTGTTCCAATGCACCCGCTGTAAATAAGGTGACAGTTGCCGGAGTTGGACGGCGCAATTCTGCCATTGCTTGAGTTACAGTTTGCCAAATTGGTAAACCGTTGATGGCAAAAGATTCGTAGGAGCACCACAAACTCCGCGCTCCAAATAGCGATAAACCTACGGCTAAACCAGCGCAAGCATCTTCGCTCAAAGGTTCGTAAACTTGACCGTTTGGCGATTGATTGTACAGGTCATCTGTCGTCGGGTGAATAATCTTGAGAGCTTGGTTGATATTGGCAATTGCCGATGCTTCATTGCCGTCAGCATTAGTGACAACAAAAGTACGATCGCGCTCGCCCACTTTCCCTACCAAAACCCCCATTGCTGTTGTCGAAATCTTCGGTTCTCCCCCAACTGCAAATTCTTCCAAAGGCAATTCGCCTAAATCTGCCAGCGGCAATGTAAACTCAGTAACAACTGTTTTAGCCGCCGGCCCGCCGCCCGCACGCTCGCAATTTGTCCGCACCAACTCCCAAGCAGCAGCAGTCAAAGCGCGCTCTTTTAAAGCACTGATAATGTGCGGAGCATCCAGCGTATCTTTCGGATAAAGGTTGTGAGATTTTGCTCCGCGCGCGTGGACGCCGGCACCTTTCAACTGTTTGATAATAAACACAGTTAATTTGCCGCCGAGAGCAGATTTTGCCGCTTTGTCAACTCCTTGTAAAACAGCTTTGGTAAATGCCATGCGCTGTTCGAGCGAAAAAGCAGTGCTGTCGACATAATCTTCCGGTTGATTTTTATCGTCAAATTCCTTAGCATCAACTAAGATAACTTCTTCAAAACCGTTGCCTTGCCAATAAGCAATCATTTCAGCATTAGTTTTAGTCGAAACCATGCTGTGATGTTCCTGAGAATATCCGTTCCAAACCAACACAGGCAAAAAGTTAGTAACGCTGGGATAAGCAGTGTGGAAATGCCCCATGCTGCTCATCGGATAGGGTTCGCCCATGCCGCCGTCGCCTATTGTGAAAGCAAACAATTTTTCGCGGTGCAAAAGCGCTCCTGCCATTGCGAAATGCTGCCCTTGTCCGAGGGGACCGGCCGGTGCTAAAAGGCCGGGAATGAAACCGGAAAGATGTCCTAACAAACCGTCTTTTTCTCGGAATTTATCGCGCACTTGCTGCACGTTAACAATTCCCATATCCTCCAAAGATCGATCGAGAAACATGGCGCTGTAAAATCCCGGCGCGTGATGGCCGACTTCGGTGACAATGTTCTTGTGTCCGAGCATTACCAAAGCGGCATAAGCCTCAGCTTGGCTAGCAAAACCCCCCGGATGTCCCGATGCCTTGCTGGCGGTAACTTGCAGTGTCAGGTAGCGCAGGGCGTCTGCTCCCAGCATCGTTTGAAAGACGGCGACGGGATCGGCAGGATCGGCGATCGACTTGCTCCCCTCGGCGATCGCAGGTGCTTTCCCATAAGTCTCAAAACCAGGGAGTGTTTCCGAAAAATATTGAATGCCTTCGCAAAAAGCGGGCGTTGTTGACGTTGCCTGCGGGGTAGTTGCTGTCATGCTTGATACCTAAAAAATTTGAATTCGATTAATGTAAGAGTAATTTTATAGCTTCCGCGTTCCAAAAAATCATGAGTTCTATTATGTCAGTGATAAATAAGTAAAATATCTCAATTTTTAAGCTAATAAGTAGTTATTTGAGAACCCCGACTTATTAAAAAAGTTGGGGTTCTGTGTTTACCCATTACTAATCCATCTCAAATCCCAAATCTAAAATTGTTCCAGCCGTTCCCGGACATCGATATAAAGCGGAGTACCGCTTTCAGAAAGAGAAGGCACAGCCTTTTGATTCCCCAGCCAAACAAAAAAACTGCTAAGTGCAGGAGTCGGGTCTTGATCGCGGCGCAGCGTGTAGATCAAACCTTCGCAAGGCCCATTAACGCGGCTAGTCGTGCAAATCGCTTTCTGGTTATTTACAATACCCACCGTGACATAATTTAGCTGTTTATTTCGGTTATAATTTTCAAGGCGCTGAGTAACTTGTTGGCAGCGAGTTAGAGGATCGTAGCCAGAACTAGAAAAGAAATTAGAATTCCAGCGAATCCAAGGCTCCCTGAACCCTTGCGGATTTTGATACACAGTCACCGGCTCGCCCGTCGAGGTATCGCACACAAATCCTCCATAACCCCGATTCGGTTGGTTTTGACCAGAGGCGCTGCTGAGAGAAAGATTGCTGAGAATATCAAAGCCGTTATGCTTATTTTGTGATAGCAACTCTTTAAAAGCATCGATCGGGATTGCCGCGTTCAACCCCGTTTTTATCTCCTCAATCTGACCGTTCCACTGACTCCTAATTGTGCCAACAGTATCCCCCTGGCCGTGAATTCCTACCACCCTGCCATCAGCATCAAATACAGGCCCGCCACTCATCCCGCGCCTGGTGACAGCTTGGTAGCGCAGACGATACCCTGATGAGGCGCTGCCCAAGCGAGAAGAGATGATACCAGCAGTAAACTCAAGTTTTCGTTCAAATCCCGAAATTGGCAGCGGATAGCCAGAAACGTAAATAGCAGAACCGACAACAGCACGTTCTGACTCGCCCATTGGTGCTACTGGATACTGTTCTCGGCTCTGAAACTGTATCAAAGCCAAGTCTATATCCCGGTCATTTTTCGGGAGGCGCTGTATTCTAATCGCAGCATAATCCTTCTCCAAATGAGTGCGAATGCTGTATTTTTGAGCGAGGCTTGCCACCACATGATTAGCTGTCAGAACAGTGTAAATATTACCCTGTTTGGCAATAATTACTCCCGATCCACTAGCCAAAAAACCCAGCGTATTGTTGACTTCCACGGTTGTCAACGTCGCTAGCTGGGCAATTTCTTCGGCTGTTTTGGCACAGGCAGCATATTGTTGGCTGACAACCGCCGTCACTGTTAATGCACCTGTCAAGATGATTGTCAGCGCGTCAAACCGCAAACTCCACACATTCATCGATAACTCCCTAGATGAAACGAGGCGAACTGCAAATATATACTAATCGGAATTCCCCAACTGGATTTAACCTTTTTCTCCGATAATTCCGCTGTTGGTTCACTTCGATCTTCAAAAGCATAGACGCCAAAATTTGGCTCTCGATACTTGCCCCTACCGTTAATGCCAACCAAGAAACCTTTGGCATTAAAAATCGGGTCGCCACTCATACCGATTTTAACCTCATTTGTATAGCCCAAGCTCCTTGAGGCAAAGATTGGGGTAGCAGCACCGAAACGAAGCCCGCGTCACCGCCAAAGTCGCAACCTCAGCACCCGCAGGAAAGCCGGCTGCCAGCACGGGATCAGACACCGCTCCGGGTTCAATGGTAAATGGTGCTATTTTATACTCGCTCGCGCTGCGAAACTGAACGATCGCCCCATAGGTATTGCCCAGCCGCCTCAGAACTCCTAGCAGTGGGTGGAGGAGGCCGTCGTCGGTGACCATTGTCCGATCGCCACAACGTGCTAGTTAGTCAGCACCGTATAGGTTTGGCCCTGCTGCCGGGCGATCGTCCCGGAACCAGAAGATTTCCCCGTCCGGATGCGAACCGCTGTTTGATGCGCCAAGTTTTCCACCTCAATCCTGGGAATTGGTGATGGGATGGAAAATTTGCCAATCTTTAAGGCTGTCCGAACGGTGAGGAAAAGGGGGCAGTTGCGCCTCATCGGCAGTGTTTTCCCCTAGCTTTTCGCTGACATCAATGTAAGGAATTTTACTGGCTTCATCAAAAGACGACATCCCGACATATCCTTGGCGCCAAGCCAGCAAATTATATAAAGAGCCGATCGGGTCTTGGCCGGGTCTGAGGGTATAAATCAAATTTTGACACCGCCCATTGACTTGATTCGCCGTGCAGATGACGTTCTGGCCGTTCATTTGGCCTGCAGTAATGTACTTAAGCATTCGTTGGCGGCGATAGGTTTCGAGGCGTTGACTCACTAATTGACACCGAGTTGCCGGATCGTAGCCCGAACCGGAGAAATAATCGGAAGTCCACTCAATCCAAGGCTCTACGGCACCTTGAGCGTTTTGGTACACCGTCACCGGCGCACCGGTCGAGGTGCTGCACCAAAATCCACTTTCCCCCGGTGCAAGCCTACTGTAACTCGGTTGAGAAGCAACCGTCAGGCCGCTGAGGGCGATCGCTGTTGTCGCCAAAACTTTTGTCAATAATTGCTGTTTCATGATGTGTTCACTCTTTTTTATGGGATTGGCGACAAAAATCACCAAATGCTGCCATAACACCCTTGACGCGCCAGTTCGTTACAGATCCGCTGACTGGGGAATTATGTGATTCGCGACTTGACCAGAAACCAGGTTTTTTTACGAAAACACTTCGTTGCAGCCCTTATGCCTGGTTAAAAAACCCGGTTTTTTTGCTCTTGATGCGTAAGTTTTGATATTGTTCGCGACTTGCACGATCCCTCTAACCGCGATTTCGGCGCTGTTAAAAAAGCGCTCCGAAGCCGAGCTTAAAATGCGCGCGCAAGTCGGAATTCTGTCCTCATTACTACTAATCAAACTCAGGCTTTTACCAACGGGAAAGAGGCTTTTCACCTCAGACCTTGGAAGGGATCGAGTTGCAACGGTACATCACACCACTGACAAGGTATTTGATATCACTTACGAGCTGGGTCGCCAGCTTGATCTGCTGAGACAGGTAAACTGCTGGGTTACACCACTGAGGGGTAAAACCCCTACTACCTGATCTAACACTAAAATCAACGTATTAACAAGAACTCTTAACTTGTTTTCATCTCCGTACTGGGGGAAATACTTCTAAGTGAGTGTAATCAGGGTCTAAGTGCTTTCTACAACCAAAATTCACCCTCCATACACTGACGTTTAGTAAAGTATTAAAAACTATGAACCGTATCTGCAAACAGTTAGGATATTTAGGCGTTTGGTTAATTTTGATGGGCGGTAGCAGTTGTTCTAGCTCAGATGCAGCTACCTCAACCGAAAACCAGAGCCAACTCTCAGCCAACGCCCCTCAGTTCCAAAACCTACAGCTAACGGGAAATCAAATTGAGGCTCAATTGAGTCAATTAACGCAGCCTTCTAACTCTGTTGCCTCAGTTTTAGGCAGTGCTGCCCTCTCAGAAAATACTGCCACCGTTACGGTTTATAAGGTAGATAATTTGTGTCAAACTCTGAAGCCGGAAACAGTTACAGGCCCAGAGAACCAGTTAATGTCATCGGCGGTTAATGAAGTGTTAAAGCAGCAGATTTTCGATAGTCTTGGTTTGGCTGGTTATCGCCTCAAGATCGATCGCGACCTCGGAATAGCTACCGTGGATCTGCGAGCCTCCGGAAATTCGCGGCAGAAATTGCAAAATCTGTCGAGTTGCCAGATGTTAGGTTTGTTCGGGGGCGTGCGCCAAACTTTAACCAGTTATGCTCCTTGGCAAATCAAAACTGTTCGTTTTACAGAGCTTGGAGAGGATATTTTGAGCACCGTTCGAGAATAAGCTATTAAAATTATTGGAGATGGGACTTACGCAATTCTCCCCTTAAAAACAAGGGTTGGGAGAGATTGAACAAACCTTCATATCCTTTGAGATTTGTTGATACTGCTAAGTCCTGTGACCCAAACCCCGGTAATTCCTATGACACTACCTAACGGCCCCAAAGCTCCACCCCTTGTGCAGCTAATTCAATGGATCGGCGATCCGCTGAGATACATGGATAAATGTGCCAAACAATACGGCGACATTTTCACAGCTCAAGTGAACAACGGGAAACCATGGGTGATGATCCACCACCCCCAAGCTGTCCAGGAGATGCTCAATAGCAGCGCGTTTCACGCTCCAGGCAGCCTGAACAGCCTCCTAAAACCCTTGATGGGAGAACAATCCATGATTCTTCTCTCAGGAGAAAGGCACAAACGATCGCGCCAATTATTGATGCCACCTTTTCACGGGGAACGGATGCGGAATTACGGCCAACTAATTTGCGCTATCGCTCAAGATGTGGCCAGCAAGTGGTCGGTCGATCGACCTTTTGTGGCCCGCAGCGCCATGCAGGAAGTCACCATGCGGGTAATCTTACAAGCTGTCTTCGGCCTGGATGACGGGCCGCGGTTGGAAGAGATCAAGCCCCTACTTACCTCAGTCCTGGATATGACTGGTTCTCCGTTGCGATCGAGTATGCTGTTTTTCGGCTGGATGCAGCAAGATTGGGGCTCTTGGAGTCCTTGGGGACGCATGAAACAGCGGAAGCAGAAACTTGACGATCTGATATATGCCGAAATTGAAGAACGCAGACTGCAACCAGACGCCAACCGCACCGACATTCTCAGCTTAATGATGGCCGCCCGCGACGAAAACGGGCAACCAATGACCAATGAAGAATTGCGCGACGAGTTGATGACGCTGCTGCTTGCAGGCCACGAAACCACAGCAACGGCCCTAGCTTGGGCGTTTTACTGGATTCACCGCTTGCCCTCGGTGCGCCAGAAGTTGCTGCAAGAATTGGACAGTTTGGGGGAAAATCCCGATCCGATGGAGATTTTCCGCTTACCTTACCTGAGTGCAGTTTGTCAGGAGACGCTGCGAATTTACCCGGTCGCAATGCTGACGTTTTCGCGAGAAGTTCTCACGCCCGTGGAACTGATGGGACACCAACTCGAACCGGGCACGGTTGTCATCGGCTCGATTTATTTGACCCACAGACGGGAGGATTTGTATCCAGAACCGCTGCAATTTAAACCGGAACGGTTTTTGGAGAGGCAATTCTCGCCTTACGAGTATTTGCCGTTTGGAGGCGGCAGCCGCCGCTGTATCGGCTTGGCGCTGGCGCAGTTGGAGATGAAACTGGTGCTGGCAACCATTTTGCGGAATTTCGACCTAGTATTGGCCGAGAAAAAGCCCGTACAGGCCAAACGCCGAGGGGTGACTTTAGGACCAGCAGGCGGCGTGCGGATGGCCCTGCTGGGGCGGCGGACGCCGCAGCAGAAGCCTGAACCTGTCGCTAGTGGGGTTTGAAGTCGCAGCGGTTACAGCAGGCGATCGAACTTTCTGCTTTGAGTGCCCACCATTTAGGGAGAAGGTGCGATCGTCCGCCAAGGCCACCATTTTTTGTAGCACCCGCTACAGATAAATAGCTAGAATCCTTAACCTGTAACCCTCGCCCCCTCTTACTTTTCAAATTTTCAGTCTAAAATGATATGAACCTTGCAAACACAGCCTGAAAGCAAAAGTGGGTGATTGCAATAGTCCTCTTGATATCTCAAAAGCCTGCCTGCCATACTTTAAAAACATATGCATACCCTGTTATTCAGCAAGGTCGGAAGCGTGTTGGCATTGCCAGCAATTTTCCGGCCTCTTTATTTTTTGGGCTACTTGAGGCATTGGAGACAAGATGTAGAAGGCAAGGCAAAAGTATAAATTCTCCCCCTGTCCTCGTCTCCCCCTGTCCCCAATCTAGAGCTTCTGCCTCTAATTCCAATAGAATCCGACAGCAAGTTTAAGGAATCACTAAGGAATAATTAATAACTTGTTAAATTATCTCCTTCTGCCCTTCTCTCAATCTTCTGTTTTCAGAAATTCCGATACCGAGACAGACTTCGGGAGACTCTCCAGATCTTGAATTTCGCTTTCGTGGGCAAAAAACTCGACTTCTTTGTCGTCAATCTGGATCTGATAGCTAGCGGTAGCTGTCACAACCCGTCGCTTTTTTTTATCTTCTATTAAAACCCAACACACGACAGGTCTTACCCATCTCTCAACGTGCTGGCTTTGCTTCGTGCTCCCAAAGGCATACCAGCCTTTAGCTTCAATAATTTGAAGCACTTTAAAATCGTTATTTGCCATATATCTCTATCGCGTTAACTTCAGTATTCTTCTTAGATAGAACGGCTAGCTTGCTAAGCAGGGCATAGGTTGAGCAATTCCAAGCCGCACTAGATAACCTGATTTTTACTCAGGAGAAGCGGGTTTGCCGGGCCTTGTCTGCGTTGTTGCTTGCTAAATGTATTGCGAGCTTTTTGGACTCTCCCACAATTACCGTAAAGTATCTATACCGCATCCTCAAAAATTATTATCGCATTAGCCTCAACAGCAGCAAACTAGACCTTAGCTAGCTGCATCTAACTGGACGCCAACTGCTTCAAACGCCTGGTTGGTGAGAGCGATCGGCATACAATCTTGTTAAGACTTTTTGGTGCAATCAACTATCATCTTTACCCGATGGGGTAAAACTTAACTAGAGGTTGCTGCTTTCAATTCTAAGCCTCGGCGCGCCTAATTCCTAATTAATTGTATGGTGTAGTTGATAATTGCCAAACCGTCGATCGCACTAAACTACCGTGTCTGACTCTTCAATTACCGTCACAGTTAAACTGTTCGCCGCCTTCGGTGAAGCCTACGGCGTTTCGGAACTTACATTAGAACTTCCTCCCGAAACCCCAGTGTCTCAAGTGCTCGAAAGGTCGATCGCCCAATATCCTCAATTAGAACAATGGCGCGATCGCACCCGCTTCGGCCTCAACCTGGAATTCGTCTCCCCCGACACCATCCTCCAAGACGGCGACGAAGTTGTACTCATCCCCCCCGTCAGCGGCGGGTAGGCTAAGTTGGTTAATCTGAAATGTTGCACCATTCTCAATAAGCTTTTTATGAACAGGCTTTCCGGCCTGTTCCACAAGAGATGAATTTTATTGTGGAACAGGCGGGAAAGCCTGTTAAGCGAGAATGGTGCAACATCTCAGTTCATCAAAAATTCGAGGTTTTGTAGTTGTGTTCGATCGCACGACTGATTAATTGTTAGCCCAAAAAAGATTTATTAAGTTTTGTAACAATTCCGTCGGCAAATCATCCTTGAGCTCGATCGGGTTCGCGTGCCAGCCTGACAATCTGGATTCCCAGCCCGATCCTGAAAACAAGTCAAATCCTTGTGGGGTGGGCGTCCCGCCCGCCCAACTATCAAAGTTAAATACACCACTTTTTAACTCAAAAGTAACTGAAAAATCAATCCCGACTAAAAAAATCGGGTATGGTTGACGGGGTAAATTGACCGTGCTAATCTTGCACAAGAATTAGAAAACATCGCAAAACTAGAGAGTTGAGCTATGACCCAGGCGACCAGAACCCAATCCACAGCAGCAACCTTCACAGCCCTTAAATGTAAAGAATGCGGTGAAGAGTACGAACTCCAAGCCAAGCACGTCTGCGATTGCTGTTTTGGCCCGCTTGAAGTCAAGTACGACTACGATGCCATCCGCCGCACCGTCACTCGCCAAACCATCCAAGCCGGCCCCAACTCGATCTGGCGCTACCGCGCATTTTTACCAGTCGCTACAGATAACGTCATTGATGTCGGCACTGGGATGACTCCTCTATTAAAATCCCACCGCTTGGCGCGCCGCCTCGGTCTAAAAAATCTTTATATTAAAAACGATGCCGTCAATATGCCCACTCTCAGCTTTAAAGACAGAGTGGTGTCAGTCGCCCTCAGCAGAGCGAGAGAATTGGGTTTCACAACGGTATCCTGTGCCAGCACCGGTAATTTAGCTAACTCTACGGCTGCGATCGCCGCCCACGCCGGACTCGACTGCGTAGTCTTCATCCCCTCCGACTTAGAAGCAGGCAAAGTCCTCGGCACTCTGATTTACAATCCAACTGTCATGGCAGTTCACGGCAACTACGACCAAGTTAACCGTCTCTGTTGCGAAGTCGCCAATACCCATGGCTGGGGATTTGTCAATATCAACTTGCGTCCCTACTATTCTGAAGGCTCAAAAACCCTCGGTTACGAAGTTGCCGAACAGCTAGGCTGGCAATTGCCAGATCACATCGTCGCTCCCCTCGCCTCCGGCTCTTTGTTCACAAAAATTTACAAAGGTTTTCAAGAATTCATCGAAGTCGGTTTAGTTGACGAAAAGAAAGTTCGGTTCAGCGGCGCCCAAGCTGACGGCTGTTCCCCCATCGCTCAAGCATTCCGCGAAGACCGTGATTTCGTAAAACCGGTGAAACCGAATACAATTGCTAAGTCGATCGCGATCGGCAATCCAGCCGACGGTATGTACGCCTTGGAAATCGCCCGCAAAACTAACGGCAACATTGAATCCGTCAGCGACACCGAAATCATCGAAGGCATGAAACTGCTAGCAGAAACTGAAGGCATATTCACAGAAACTGCAGGTGGCACGACAATCGCAGTCTTGAAGAAACTCGTAGAAGCAGGTAAAATCAATCCCGATGAAACCACCGTCGCTTACATCACCGGCAACGGTTTGAAAACGCAAGAAGCAGTTCAAGGCTACATCGGCGAACCCATCACCCTCGAACCGAAATTAGAAGCGTTCGAGCGCGCCCTAGAACGCGCCCGCACGCTCGAACGCTTAGAATGGCAACAAGTTTCGGTTTAACAGCTATTAGCCAGTAGTCGGCAGTCATTAGTCATTGCTTGTTAAGCTGTTGACTGATGACTACTGACTGATTACTGAGGACTAATGACTGAGGACTAATAACTAATAAATGACTACTGACTAAGGACTAAAAAAATGACCGTCAAAGTTTTAATTCCCACTCCCCTGCAAAAATTTACCAACAATCAAGCCACCATCGAATGCGCCGGCGATAACATTTCCGAACTAATTGAATCGCTGGAAACAAATTGTCCCGGCATCAAAAAAAGCCTGTGCGACGAAAAGGGAGAACCCCGGAGATTTCTCAACTTCTACGTCAACAGCGAAGACATCCGCTTTTTAGATGGCTCAAAAACAGCCCTCCAAGATGGCGATGAAGTCAGCATTGTTCCTGCTGTTGCTGGTGGCTGATTAATTTTAAAATAAACGCAAGTGAACGCAGATAGTTATTTAAATCTATCTGCGTTCACTTGCGTTTATTTACGGTTTAAAAACTACTCCTTCCCTAACCGAGAAAATCCTACAAATCCCGGATTTGGTAAGTAGCTGTCATCATGTTTCCATTCCGCTTAAAAGGTTTGGGAAAGAGACTCGCAGAGTAAACCGTGCCCAAACACAGCATTAAAAATAATCCCAAAAACACCAAAATCCACCGGCTTTTTCCTGTGGGCATTCCAAAAACTTGTAGCGATTGAGGGCTTTCTCTAAGACTGCTTCCTAAAATACATCGAGTCGCAACTCTTCAATCTTGACAAGTTTAAATGGCTTAGCAAGATAGAGCTCATATCAAATCCGTTGGCATCGGAATGATTCATCTCTCTCTTCCCTTTCTCTGTATCCTCTGCGCCCTCTGCGGTTTAATCATTCCAATACAACCGGAATTCATATCAGGAGTTACGTCAATCTATACTGACATTTTTTGAGGTGGAGGTACTTATGAAATCAAATCTAGGTTTGTAGTTGCGCTTGGGTACCCAAGCGCAACTACAAAACCTAAAACTCCTTTCTTGGTTCGCAGTGCGTCGGAGAATTATCGCCCTAAGAAGCTGCCCTTGCAGCAGTCCGGGGACGGCGCCGGCCCGTCACCTGATTGGCAGGAGATGGCAAGGATGGGGATGATGGCGATGATGGGGAGGGCGATGAAGGCGAGGATAATAGCTTAGGTGCTTCCAAGGAACCTGGAGATACTGCTGCCTTTTCAGATCGCACTGCTTCTTCAGGAATTTGCATCAGGAATACCAGCATTGGATTGCTTTGCAGTTCGCGGCGCATTACCCGCTGAATTGCTTTTTCTATTTGGGTTTGCACTCCTACCCAGTCAATGTCAACTTGCGAGTCAGCAGTGGCGGGTTTGACAAATTCTGACCAGCGATCGCTCAAAACTGTTTCAATGGTTTGAGTGATTAATTTGATCACCTCCGCGCGATCGGCTGATGTCACTACACCTTTCAAGTGTACTTCCGGCTTAGCAACTAATTTGCCTTCCCAATTCAAAGCGGCTGCTACAGTTACAACGCCATCTCCGGCTAACTGCTGACGTTCCTTGAGGACGCTCGCTTTGACAACGCCCGATCGAGAAGAATCTACTAATTCAATTCCTGAAGGCACTTGACCAGCGACTCGGATTGAATTTTCGGTCAACTCTACGACATCGCCGTTGTCAATAATCACCATATTGCTAGCGGGAATGCCCATGCTTTGAGCCGTCTTGGAGTGCTGGATCAGCATCCGGTGTTCCCCGTGAACCGGCAAGAAGAACTTGGGACGAGTCATGTTAATCATTAACTTTTGGTCTTCTTGACAACCGTGACCCGAAACGTGAATGCCTTTGTCGCGGCCGTAAACCACGTGTGCTCCCAGCATCATCAGTTTATCGATCGTGTTTACCACTGCGATCGTATTTCCCGGAATCGGATTAGCTGAGAAAATGACTGTATCGCCCTTTCTGATTTTCAGTTCGTGATGTTCGCCGTTAGCAATGCGAGTCATCGCCGCCATCGGTTCGCCTTGGGAACCTGTAGTTAAAATCAGTACCTTGTCTTCAGCCAAATTGCGGATTTCTTTCAGCGGTTTGAAAATACTATCTTCGCATTTGATGTAGCCGAGATTGCGGCAGTGAGCGATGACGTTAAGCATCGACCGGCCAACCACTCCGACATACCGATTGTTTTTCTTAGCCAAGTCCAAAACAATTTGCAATCGGTGTACCGACGAAGCAAAAGTCGTCAGCATCACTCGTCCCGGTGCTTGAGCGATAATTCTGTCTAAATTCGGCGCCACAGAACTTTCCGAAGCGGTAAAACCGGGAACTTCCGAGTTAGTAGAATCGCTGATCAAGCACAGCACGCCTTTCTCGCCGTACTCGGCCAGCTTTTGCAAATCAAAATGCTCGCCGTCTACAGGAGTGTGGTCAATTTTAAAGTCTCCCGTGTGGATCACAATTCCAACGGGAGTGTGAATTGCCACAGTAAAACTGTCGGCCATCGAGTGAGTGTTGCGAATGTATTCGACTAAGAAATTCTTGCCAATTCTGACAGTATCTCTCGGTCGAACCGTTCTCAATTCAGTGCGGTGAGACACTCCGGCTTCTTCGATTTTTCCGGCTAGCAAAGCCATCGCCAAACGGGGGCCGTAGATGACCGGAATTTCAAATTGTTTGAGGTGATAAGGGATGCCGCCTATGTGGTCTTCGTGACCGTGAGTCACGATCATACCTTTAATTTTGTGGCTGTTTTCCCGCAGGTAAGTCATGTCTGGGAGGACAATATTTACCCCGTGCATTCCATCTGTCGGGAACGCTAAACCGGCATCTAAAAGAATGATTTCGTCGCCGTACTCGAACACACAAGTGTTTTTACCGATTTCGTGCAGCCCGCCGAGGGGAATAACTTTTAGAGCAGATGCAGTTGTATTTTTGTTGATCATGCGTATCCTTTGTTAGTTATTTTTGTTATTGGTCTGTGGTCTGTGGTCTGTCGTCTTTCGTCTTTCGTCTACTGTTCGTTGGTAGGGCGATATTTTTCCAAATATTTATGGAAAACTCCCTGGCGGGTTTTACTATCCCGTACAGTCAGTTGTCTTAGGCCTTCATTCTTCTATCTTCAGTCTTTAATCCTTGACTGTTAGCTACTGACTAACACTTAATTACTAATGACTGATGACTAAGAACTAATGACTGATAACAACCAATATTCAGTTGTCTGAAAACTCGTTCTCGCTCGTCTTGCTAGCTGATACTGCGGCTAGCTGATTCAGTACGTCCTTTAACTTTTGAGTTACCTCAACGGGCGGATCGCACAGTGGCGGACGGGTGGAGCCTACATCCCAGCCTTGAAGTTTGAGAGCTGTCTTGACGGGAATGGGATTTGTGGTGAGAAAAAGAGCTTTAAACAGGTCAAAAAGTTGCAAGTGAATCTGGGTAGCGACTTGAACTTGACCGGCCTCGAAAGCTTCGATCATCTGTTGCAGTTGCTCTCCTACCAGATGGCTGGCTACGCTAACTACACCAGATCCTCCTACCGCCAACATTGGCAAAGTTAGGGAATCATCTCCAGAATAGATGGCAAATTCAGGGGATGTCAAGCACCGAATTTGACTTGCTTGATCCAAGTTGCCACTTGCTTCTTTTACGGCCACAATGTTGGGGATTTCTGCCAATCGAGCCACCGTCTCCGGCAACATATTCTGACCTGTGCGACCGGGGATGTTATATAACATTATAGGCAATTCTGGAGCAGATTGCGCGATCGCCCGGAAATGATTATATAAACCTTCTTGCGGGGGTTTGTTGTAATAAGGAACCACCTGCAAACAGCCGTCTAACCCGAGTTTAGCTGCTTTTTGGGTAGCTGCGACTGCTTCTGAAGTAGAATTCGATCCGGCTCCTGCGATTACCAACGCCTTACCGACCACCGCCTTTTGTACCACCTGAAATAATTCGTACTCTTCATCCCAGGTCATAGTGGGAGACTCGCCTGTAGTGCCGCACACTACCAAGCTATCTGTACCGTGATCGGCTAAATGAACTGCCAATTGTTCTGCTACCGCATAGTTAACGCTGCCGTCTTCCTTAAACGGCGTAATCATTGCAGTCAGAACCCGTCCAAACTTTACCACACTTTCTCCGATTTTAGACTGTTGATTTTTGATTTTAAATTTTAGATTTCAGATGAAAGGTTTATCTAAAATCCCCACTTTCAATTTCCCAATTGCCAGAATTTCCGCTAATTAGAAGCCGCGGCCACTTGGGTTCGCAACAAATTTTTTTCTACCAGCAACTCAGCTATCTGCACCGCATTTAAAGCCGCCCCTTTGCGAATTTGATCGCCCGACAGCCACATCTCCAACCCGCAGGGGTGAGAAATATCTTGGCGAATCCTGCCCACTAACACCTCATCCTTACCGCTAGCTTCTGCGGGCATCGGGAAATAATTAGCTTGCCAGTCTTCTACCAGCTTAACCCCGCTTGCCTGCTTTAAGATTTCCCTGGCCTCGCTCGCGCTAAAAGGCTCTGCAAACTCTAGATTAATCGCTTCCGAATGAGCCCGCAGTACGGGAACCCGCACACAAGTTGCCGTAATTTTAATCTCGTCCGTACCAAATATCTTCCGAGTTTCGTTTACCATTTTCATCTCTTCTTCACAATACCCCAAATCATTAATCGGGGTGTTGTGCGGAAACAAATTAAATGCTAACGGGTAGGGAAATATATCTGTTTTGGGCGTTTCCCCCTGCAAAATTGCTCTTGCTTGAGCTTTCATTTCCTCCATTGCCCTTGCCCCCGCCCCGCTGGCAGACTGGTAAGTCGCTACAACGATGCGCTGTATCGGCCTAACTTTGTGAAGTGGCCAAACGGCAACTGCCATCAAAATAGTCGTGCAGTTGGGATTAGCAATTATACCTCGGTGAGCTGCAGCCGCTTGGGGATTGACTTCTGGAACCACTAGCGGTACGGTCGCATCCATGCGGAAAGCGCTAGAATTGTCAATTACCACTGCCCCGGCTGCCACCGCTTGCGGAGCCCATAACTTAGAAGTAGAGCCGCCGGCAGAGGCGAGCACCAGATCTACATTATCAAAAGATCGCGCCGAAACTGCTTCGACCGGCAGCATCTCACCGCCAAAAGGCAAAGTTGTGCCTGCTGAACGTTCCGAAGCCAGCAGCTTCAAGTTAGAAATCGGAAAACTCCGGCTGTGCAATAGTTCTAGCAACTCGGCACCGACTGCGCCGGTAGCTCCTAAAATGGCAACTCGATAGGATTGAGACAAATTAGTTTCCTCCACAAATTAAAGTCTAAACGATCGAAATCAAAAATTTAAATAACTGCAATTCTCAATATCAAACTTAATTAATGTTATGCGACATCAGGAGCATGAGAGGATAGCAATGGTGCAGTTAAGCGAAAAGGGCGATCGAACTTCCCGATCGATCCGTGCGATCGCACCCAATGCCAGTTTAGCATCTTTTGCCAATCGCCCACGCCCAATCCGCATCCGGTTAAGTTTTGCGATATATCTGCATTTTCGCAGGCGCATCCATTGACTTTGACTGGCCGCAGAGGCCGGCAAGATTGACATCACAGGGCGATATGTGCTATGGTGCATCGGCAATTAGTGGACTTAACCTCCACATTCCTAGCAGCAAAAGCTAGTATCCTCAAACCAAAACTATTTGGCAAGAGCCAAAAAAGTAGCCGGAAATGACTTACAGTCTCATCCGGTAAAGGTGTTGTAGTTGTGCCGTTACGAGTCAAAGCGTACAAAATTAAAATGCAGGCAAAGTCAGATTTGTATGTATTTTATCAAGGAAATTGGGTCTAAAACCCTGTCCTTCTAGGACGGCTTTAATTTCTTAAATCCCTTCCTAAAAGTCAGGAAATTTCTAGTAGACTACAGTAGTCAAGGTTAAACTCCTGCGCCATAGTGCATAAAAACAGTTAACGACACACTTTTAGGCGTAAACCGGGGGACAAAGAGCGGCGAAAACTCTATAAACAGCTAGGGGCTTAACACAGTTCCTTTAACCAGAGAAACCAACTATTTAGTCTTGTTAAGTAGGGTAGGGCATACCCGAACTCTAGGTAAATATCCTAGTACGCTTTTGGAGATAGACCCTCTGGGATGACTGCGAATCAGGCTCGTTAATTGGTAGGATTTCTACGGTTAAAAAGTTTGAGTATTGCCGAAAGGACGCAACATTTTAAGGTCAGTCGCTGAATTAAGAATCCCTGTCCTTTAGGTCAGGGAGTGTCAATACACTATTGTTAAATATCAAAAAAGCCGATGAAAGTAACCCAGGAAAAACTTCCAGCTAGCCAAATTGGTCTGGAAATCGAAGTACCGTCAGAAAAGTCAAAACAAGCTTACGAGCAAGTAATTAAACAATTTGCTCGCGAGGTTAATATTCCTGGGTTCCGCAAAGGCAAAGTTCCCCGTCAAGTTTTGCTACAGCGCCTAGGCCAGACTCGCTTGAAGGCGACGGCGTTGGAAAATTTGATTAATGATTCCCTGCAAAAAGCCCTCGAACAAGAAAAAATTGCCGCAATTGGCAGTTTTGAACTTCGCACCGAGTTTGAAGAATTACTAGCTAAGTTCGATCCAGAACAGCCTCTGATTTTTTCGGCAAAGGTTGATGTACAACCAGAAGTGAAAATGGGTCAGTACACAGGTTTGCAGCTTCAAGCAGAAGAAGCTAAGTATGATGAGGCTCAGGTAGATGAGGTTCTGGCAAAATATCGATCGGACAAAGCTGCTTTAATCCCCGTAGAAGGCCGGCCAGCTCAGTTGGGAGACATGGCTTTGGTTGATTTCTCCGGTAGATTTGCCGAAGCACCTGAAGGCGAAACTCCCGCAGAAATTCCCGGCGGTCAAGCAGAAGACTTTCAAGTAGAATTATCGGAAAATCAGTTTGTACCGGGCTTTATCCAAGGCATGATCGGGATGAATCCAGGAGAAACTAGAGAAGTTTCTGTACAGTTCCCAGATGAGTATAGCAGTGAAGAACTAGCAGGAAAACCGGCAGTCTTTACGATTACTCTCAAAGAACTTAAGGAAAAAGAATTGCCGGAGTTGGACGACGACTTCGCCCAAGAAGTCAGTGAGTTTGAAACTTTAGCAGAACTGCGCGAATCGCTCGAAACTCGGTTTAAAGCAGACCAAGAAAACAAGACATCAGCAAATAAGGAAAAAGCTATATCAGCAGCCCTCGTGCAGCTAATAGACGTGGAAATTCCCGAAACAATGGTCGATCGCGAAATCGATTATTTGTTGAATCAACAAGCCGTCCAATTGAAAAATTACGGCATAGATATCAACCAACTGTTTACCGAAGAAAATATGGGCCCGATGCGGGAACGCTCGCGCCCGGAAGCAATCGAGCGCCTCAAGCAGAATTTAGCTCTGGCAGAAATAGCCAAGCTGGAATCCTTATCTGTTGAACCAGCAGAAGTAGCAGCCGAAGTAGCCAAAATCAGAAAGCAGTTTCCCAAAGGAGATTTTGACCCCCAAAGGTTGCAGGAATTTGTAGCAGAAGACTTGCTAAAACAAAAAACCCTGAAATGGTTGGAAGAAAAAGGGACAATCGAACTCCTACCTGAAGGCTCTCTGACTCCTGCTGCTGCAGAATCAGAAGAATCAGACGCTGAAGATTCAGCAGAAGCAGCCACGAGCGTTGAAGTGGAAGTCGTAGGCGAAGAATAGAACTTAATGCGTTCAAATGTCCTAATTGGGGGCATGAAATGAACCGTGATTTTAACGGCGCACCCGATCCTTAACTACAAGCTCCGGGTGCGCCCGATCCTTACTAAAAGCTCGCGGTGTCCACTAGAAGCAGCGATGATTTACCAGTAAGTATTTTAACTCATTCACCCCGCGAGCCTTGCGAGTCACTCCAGCGTTGCGCCCAGCGCAGAAAGCACTTTCAAAACTCAAAACTCCCCATTCCCCCGATATCCGTTCAGAAGAGGCATAATAGTTAAAAGCTGGCGGCTTAATTTAAAGCTTTCATCAGCAGCAGCAAATTGTCTAGAATCCTTGACTGGTGTCTTATGGTTGTATCTCAATCTTCCAATTACCTAATTACAAGCTATAACGATTTTGATGTCAGTTCCAGCCCCAGCAATGTAGTGCCGATGGTGCTAGAACAGTCGGGGATGGGCGAGCGGGCCTTTGACATTTACTCGCGCTTGCTGCGGGAGCGAATTGTGTTTTTAGGAACTCCCGTAACCGACGAAGTTGCTGACTCAATAGTGGCTCAGCTATTGTATCTAGATGCCGAAGACCCAGAAAAAGATGTCCAAATGTACATAAATTCCCCCGGCGGCTCGGTGACGGCCGGCATGGCAATTTATGACACAATGCAGCAAATCCGCCCGGATGTGGTGACGATTTGTTACGGTTTGGCAGCCAGTATGGGCGCATTTCTGCTGACAGCAGGAGCCCACGGTAAGCGGATGTCTCTTCCGAGTTCCCGGATTATGATCCACCAGCCGCTTGGAGGCGCTCAAGGTCAAGCAGTTGATATTGAGATTCAAGCCAAAGAAATCCTTTATCATAAGCGTAAGCTGAATCAACTGCTAGCGCACCACACGGGTCAACCGATCGAGAAATTAGAGGCTGATACAGAGCGCGACTTTTTTATGTCAGCCGAGGAAGCCAAAAATTACGGTTTGGTCGATCGAGTTATCGCTAAAGAAAACCTTCCGGCGGCGGGAGAGAATGTCACTGCACTGAATTAAGAGGCTGTTATGTCTAAGTACGACTCCCATCTAAAATGTTCGTTTTGTGGCAAGTCTCAAGAGCAAGTACGCAAGTTGATCGCAGGGCCCGGGGTGTATATCTGCGACGAATGCGTAGACTTGTGCAATGAAATTTTAGATGAGGAGTTGTTTGATTCGAGTGCAGTGCCTGCAACGGCGGTGCCCCCGAAGCAGGAAACGACGCAAAAGCGCCGCGCTACCTCGGGCAAAAGTATGTTGATGAGCCAAATCCCGAAGCCGAGGGAAATTAAAAATTACCTCGACGAAAACGCGATCGGGCAAAATGAGGCGAAAAAGGTGCTCTCGGTGGCTGTTTACAACCACTACAAGCGCCTGAGCTTTATCCATGCCAAAAATAGTGGCAAGCACCCGCCGGAAGAAGTAGAACTGCAAAAATCGAATATTTTGTTAATCGGGCCGACGGGCTGCGGAAAAACTCTGCTGGCTCAGACGTTGGCGGATATGCTGGACGTACCGTTTGCGGTGGCTGACGCGACGACGCTGACGGAAGCAGGCTATGTCGGGGAAGATGTGGAAAATATTTTGCTGCGGCTGCTGCAAGTGGCAGATATGGACGTGGAAGAGGCGCAGCGCGGAATTATTTATATTGATGAAATTGACAAAATTGCCCGCAAGAGCGAAAATCCTTCGATTACGCGGGATGTGTCGGGTGAAGGCGTGCAGCAGGCGCTGCTGAAAATGCTTGAGGGGACGATCGCGAACGTACCTCCCCAAGGCGGGCGCAAGCATCCCTACCAAGACTGCATCCAAATTGATACTAGCAATATCATGTTTATCTGCGGCGGTGCTTTTGTCGGTCTGGAAAAAGTGATAGAGCAGAGAACTGGCAAAAAGTCAATGGGTTTTATTCAGCCCGGAGAAGCTCAGCCGAAGGAAAAGCGGGCTGCTGATGTACTCAAGCAACTGGAACCCGAGGATTTGGTGAAGTTTGGGATGATTCCTGAGTTTATCGGGCGGGTGCCGGTGGCGGCGGTGTTGGAACCGCTGGATGAGGAAACGCTGATGGCGATTTTGACGGAGCCCCGAAATGCTTTGGTTAAGCAGTATCAAAAGCTGCTGAAGATGGATAATGTGCAGTTGGACTTTAAGCCAGAGGCGATTCGGGCGATCGCCCAGGAAGCATACCGCCGCAAAACAGGAGCGCGGGCGCTGCGGGGAATTGTCGAAGAATTGATGTTGGATGTGATGTACGAGTTGCCGTCGCGCAAGGATGTTGCCCGGTGTACGATTACTAAGGAAATGGTCGAGAAGCGATCGACGGCTGAGTTGTTGGTACTTCCGTCTTCGCTGCCCAAGCCAGAGTCAGCTTAAAAGTAGATATTCACAATCACTAGGTGACTCTAATTAAACCTAAAACTTTTAGGGTATTAAGAAACCTGGAAGGGCGGCCACTCTTAGCAGCGCCCCTACTAAAAAAAACCGGGTTTCTCGGTTTTTTTTAGTGATCTATAGCAATCCTTGCATCATTGGTGATTTCTTACTCCCTCCCCGCGGGTTCGGGGAGGGTTGGGGTGGGGTAAAAAATTTACGACTCCTGCAAGGATTGCTATACTTACCAATCTATAAAATCATCCTCACCTAACTCAGAAGATAACTCGGGAAAATCCGGTTCAGATTCCAATCTAAAAGTTTCCGACTCCCAAATCTCCAAGTCATCCGACAAATCGACTACTTCCCCGTCAAACATATCAGCCAATTGCCTAGCCGTATTCGCGACATATTGAGCGTCATCACGCACCGCTATAGCCTGAGCGTTAAAGTCATTTTGAGAGTCTGTAGAACCGTTTGTGGGCGATCGCGATTCGGAAATTGCCGGCACATTAACGGCGGTATTTTCAGGCGTTGGCGGGTGCTTTTGTTCTTCTCCACCATTCCCCAAAAAATCATCTGTAATCTCAGAATCCGCCGACTTCTGCACCTGTTGGCCCGCATCACTCACAGGATGAGAATTCCTAGGATTTTCGGCAACACGTCCGTTAGAAGTAGGCAAATCCTTGGCGCGGGAACTATTAGTTTCAGCGGGATTTGTCAAGCCCACTTTTACTGTTACTCGACGGTTAAAAATTTGCAAAAAAGCTTCTTCAATATTAGCTACTTTGTCTTTAACCATATTGAGCAACGGTTGCGAACTAATCTTAACATGAGCAGTATTATTGCTGAAAATTACTAGCTGTCCATGTTGGCGAAGCAGCGATTGAGTTCCATGCGGCCGCACGCGCTCAAGTACCTGTTCCCACACTCGATTTAAATCGATTTCATCGGCTGAATTAGTCTGTGAATAATTTGTTTGATTCGTTTCAGCAGTTGGTACAGGTGCGGGAATCGCTGCAGGAGGTGGGCTTTCTGTTCGATTAGCCACAGGCTGCGACTGAGGTGGATGATTTTGCGAATTGGAAACTGAAGATTGTTCAATATTAGATATCTGACTCGCCCCCTTAGCAAGGGGGGGTTGGGGGGGGTGAATTTGTGACGGAGCAATATTTTTAGCTGGTTCCGCTGTTGGTTGCTGCTGAGTTCTAATTGCTGAGGGCAACAATCCCAACAGCGTTACTTCCAGCCACAAACGCGGCTGAGTAGTGTTTTTAATTTGCACTTCGTGGGTTTGCAAATGTTTCTGACCTGCCAAAATCAACTCCGCATCCCAATTGCGGGCAAAATCCCCCAGTTTTTCCCAAGTTGTAGATGTTAAAGCTACTAAATCTGACCGTTTCGGTGCAGCTTTGGCTATTAGCAAATCTCGGTAAAAGCTCGCGAGACTTTGCAGCACGATTAGCGGTTCCCGACCGCGATCCATGAGATGGCGGGTCATGTCTATTAATGCTGTAGCGTTATCTGTATCAATAGCTTGCAGCAACTCCATTAAGTCATTCTCGGGGACTGCACCGACTAAATCCCAAACTTTTTCAACTGTTACTTCACCCTGAAATAAGCTTAGTTGGTCGAGCAAACTTTCGGCATCTCGCAGACCTCCTTGGGCGATTTGAGCAACCATTTGTACTGCATCGCTGGCAATATTGATGTTTTCTAATTTGGCAATTTTGTGCAAATGAGCAATCATTGCATCGAGGGGTATGCGGCGGAAGTCGAACTTTTGGCAACGAGAAATAATAGTTGGTAATACTCTTTGTGGGTCGGTTGTGGCGAGAACGAATACAACGCGATCGGGCGGTTCTTCTAGGGTTTTGAGTAGAGAGTTGAATGCCTGGGTGCTTAGCATATGGCAATTATGAACCAGAAGACCGTTAGCGACAAAATTGTGGTTGTCTTCTACTTCAATATCATAAACTTTCTCGACCCCAGCGACTTTTACAGATTCGACTGTCTCCAAACTTGTAATCCATTGAAGGGATTGAATACTTTTTAAAGTCTGATACCCATTTTCTACTGGTTTCAGCACCCATGTGTATGTAGTCGTAGGTTTTACAGGTGTTAGACCTTCTGTAAAATTTAGTTGTTGTTGGGTATCCCAAACCTGTAAGCCAATTGGCAAGGAGTTGATTTTCTGCCCTAGAATATCCTTCTGTATGAATTTGGATAGTTGGACTTCCTTCTGGGGAAATGCTGAGCGAGCCATCATCCATGTACCACCAAGCAAGTCCTTCTGGAGTGACGCGCTCGAGCCAATCCATTGTGACGTATTTTCCGTTTCTGTTGGGTTTAACAGCGTCAAAGACATCTCTAAGTTGGGGATGGCAGACTGTGTTGCAACAGACTGATATATTTCCGTATCCTCGGTTAGGTGTAACTCGTAACTTTGGTCGCAGTGTCGAAAGGCAAGAAGCTTTGTATTCCAACCATTCCCGCTGCTTTTCTCCGTGTGTCCAGCCCAATCTTGGAAATCGGCTATATTTATTTGGGTAGGTGATAAAACCGTCTCCAAGCAATGTTCCGTAGATGAGTCCGAGTGTTTCTGGTTGCAAAACTTCGGCATTTGCCAAGAACTTTTCCGTTCTTGCATCCCAAAGTCCATGTCCTTTTTTATACGGATGTCGCTGCCAATTAGACTGAATGCTCTTAATCCCTTTGCCTTTTTTTTGTAAAAAGTCTGGTATTTCGAGTTGTTCTCCACAGCCACACGCACAGAGAGGTCGGAGGGCTTGAGCCTGTTCGAGAATAGAGGCAAAGTCGTAGGATTTTTGTCCGTAGGTATTCCCGTAAAATTGATGTCCTCTGGCAAATCTCCGCAAGCGTCCATCTGTTCCAATTTTGTGAATGAGGGTGCCGCACCCACATTCACAGGGGATAGTATCTTCACTCCTTCTTTTACGTCTTTTGCTCGTATCCATCCCTGTTCTGTCCTGATTGGATGATTGCCCGTACATCTGATTTCTCGGTTGGCGGTTTTAATCACCAGTGTTTGTTTCTCCCCTCGGTCTAACCACCTCAAAACTTTTTTAAATTCCCAAACTTCTGAAGTTTCGTTATAGCTGAGAACTTGTTTTCCTTTGATGTTGCGATTGTCGATCCGCATCAGACCTTCGCTAGTTTTTACCTGAGAATCACCGGTCAAACACTCGTCTATTACATATACTTTATAGCGGCACTGTACGGGAGCAAATTGAGCTCGTTCGATCAAATCCCGAATGTTATCTACTCCGGTGTTGCTGGCGGCGTCAATTTCGATGACATCTAGTGTGGAACCTCGGGCAATTTCTTGGCAAACGTTGCATTTGCCACAGGGTGTGGGGGTGGGGGCAACCGTAGAAATACAGTTAAGGGATTTGGCGAAAATTCTGGCACTAGAGGTTTTACCGGTGCCTCTGGGGCCGGTGAATAGATATGCTGGTGCTATGCGCTCTTGTAGGATGGCGCTGGTGAGGGTTTGGGCGATCGCCTCTTGACCGACTAATTCGGCAAATGTCTGAGGGCGATATTTGTGGTGCAGGGGTTCGTAGGTCACGATCGAATATTGGTGGTATTAGCTGTAATCTTAGCTAAGGAGACGTTGTTCGATCGCACCTTAGCCAGACTCTCACAGCAAGCCGCCCGGTGGGCTTGCACGGCGGGAGTCAGCCAACAGTAGGAATTAGCACTCTCCCAACGTCCGCCCCTCGATCGTCCGGGCGATCGTCGGCTGTTCTCCTTGATGTTTTCCGCTGCTGGCTCCCAGAGTTACTATTAATTTATGTGTATTTCTTTTTATTTTTCTAGAAACGGAGACCGCCGAACAAACATTTTTTTTAGATATCTTGGTATAATATATTACAGACAATTCACCATTTCTATTTGCCAGTGCCAGCGCGCGATTTTCCGATATTTCGGAAACCTGCTTGCAGTTAAAGATAAAGTATTAATTAGAGGGTGCGTGCTCCAGTTGCAGAAATCCAGTTGTACCAAGATGATGGTGGAATGATGTCAATGTTGGTTGATCCAGTTGCACTACCAGCTCTACTCTGGAGTTTTGTATAAATCTAGCGTCAAATTTTACCCTTTAAAAGCCCATGTCAACCCAAATAATCCTTGTAGAACCAAGGTTGGCAGTAGCCTCTCCCAAACCTAAACAGGCTAAACCCGGAGATCCGTCCTCAGACCAACTCTTCATGGGAGCGTCGGGATTACTGTTATTATTGCTTATCGGTTTAGCAGTGTTTACCAAGCTAAAACTCGACGATTTGAGCAAAAAGCTCAAATTTGAGGAGTTTAGAAATCGAGAACTCCAGAAAAAATACAAAATGGCTCTGGAAACCATGTTAAAGATGGAAAAGAATCCCGACCTTATCCACTCGCGAGACTTTAATTTAGACTACCTGAGAATGCGGATGGCGGAAGAAGTCTTTCACTTTGCCATTGTGAACCAGATCAAGGTAAAAGTTAAAGAAAAAATTAGTATTGCCCTGCGTCCGACTCAGGGGGCAGTGGGAGATAAAAATGGGAATGCGGGCAGCGGCAGGCAAGTGGATTCGATGTTTGATATCGAATACGAAACTGGCGATCCGGCAATAAAAATAGAAAAACGCGTGCTGTTTCGGATTCAAATTAAGTTGATGAAACTGCCGACTCAGGCAACATCAGCGACAATTAATCAAATTATTGACTGTTTGGAAACTTATCTGAGTCCTTCAGACGACCACGACAGTTGGCAGCCCACAATTCAAGGTCGCATCGTTCATATTGAGTGGGATCAAAAAGCCAAGCCGACGCCGATGTTGGTGCTGGAACAGTCGAATGAAGGGGTGAATGTTACCTTTAGGACTACGAGAACGCCTGCCGGCCGACCTGCAAATGCCACTGAGGGCCAATTGGTAGGAGCTAAGGGTCAAAAAAGTAGCAAAAGTAGTTCTAAAAGTCCAGCCAAAGGTGGGACAAAAAGTCCTGCTAAGGTAGGAGGAAAGCGTCCCGTTTCTCGGAAATAAGTGTAGGTGGGTTAATATTATTTTCCCGAAAGAACGCTGGTTGCCACCGTTGTTGATGTGTCTTGTGCGAGGTAGCCGTCTTCCATGTGAATAATGCGATCGGCTATGTCTAAAATGCGGTTGTCGTGCGTGACAAGCAAAATAGTGCAGTGCTGTTCTTTTGCCAAACCTCGCATAATTTCTACCACATCTCGACCTGATTTACTGTCTAGTGCTGCTGTGGGTTCGTCTGCTAATACTAATTTCGGCTGGCTGACTAATGCCCGGGCGATCGCAACTCTTTGTTTCTGGCCGCCCGAAAGACTGTCCGGGTAATAATCTATTCTTTCTCCCAAGCCTACAGCTTGCAGCATTCCCTCTATTTTATCATTAGTTTCTTGGCGAGAAAGATGGCTGTGCAGTTCTAAAGACATTTGCACGTTTTGCCTAGCTGTCAAGCATTTGAGCAAATTGTGACCTTGGAAAATATAGCCGATGTCGCGGCGGATTTTAACTAATTTATTTTTCGGCGTTCCCCGCAATTCTTGGCCAAGAATTTTAAGACTACCTTCTTGGATCGATCGCAAAGCTCCAATCAAGGTTAACAATGTTGTTTTACCAGACCCCGAAGGCCCAGTCATCAGCACGATTTCGCCCGGATAAATTTCGAGGTTGATGTCAAATAATGTCTGTTTGCGAAGTTGTCCTTCGCCGAAGGAATGATTGAGATTTTTAATCGAGACAACTGGTAAAGTATTCATGGGTAATTTGTAGCTGTTAATTCGTAATTGGTAATTGGTATTTCCTTCTTCCTTTCTTCCTTCTTCCTTCTTCCTTTCTTCCTTCTTCCTTCTTCCTTCCTTAAAAAATATCCGCTGGGTCAGCCGCCTGCAACTTCCTAACTGCGATCGCCCCCGACACAAAACACATGATCGTTGTCATTGTAAACACAGTTACAACTTTTCCCAAAGTCATGTACATCGGTAAAGTCGTAGCAGTTCTAGCTAAATTGTACAACACCACAGAAATCCCAAGTCCTGGCAAATAACCAAGGATTGCCAAAATTAAAGCCTCTTGAAAAACCACACTCAAAAAGTAACCGTCTTTATATCCCATCGCCTTCAGCGTAGCGTATTCTGGCAAATGGTCATTAACATCAGTATAGAGAATTTGATAGACAATCACGATTCCCACGATAAATCCCATAGTCGCGCCGAGAGTGAAAATAAATCCGATCGCCGTGCTTTCCTCCCAATATTTTCTCTCAAAATCTATAAACTCTTCTTTAGAAGCAATTGTCACGTCTTGCGGTAAAGTTGCCCTCATTTTTTCAATAACTGCCTTGACATCAGTTCCCGGCTGCAAGTGAACAATTCCGACATCAATTAAACCTTTACTTCTTCTACCGTGAAAAATTCGCATAAAGTTCAAATCGCTGGTAATAATATTGCCATCAGCACCGAAAGATGCTCCTAAAGTAAATAGCGCCTCTACAGTAACGCGGCGGTTATCTATTTCAGTTTCCACAGGCTTTCCCTGGTTGAAATATTCTGCTACTGGCCCAAACTCCGGGCGGGAAGCTCGATCGAATAAAACGACATCTGAAATTTTGATTTTGTCCAAATTATTTTTGACTTCCGGCATCTCAAAGATGGGATGAGCGGGGTCAAAACCGATTACCATCAGTTGGCGGGTATTGTTTTTGTCTGGTGCGGGATTTTTCCACAACCCAAAGCCTAAATATACCGGGCTAATTCCTGTAACGCCATTAAAACTCAAAGCTTGATACAAACGCCGTTGGGGAAAGCTTTTCATGGCTATTAAAGCCGTAGATTGCGTGCTGGTGATAAAAATATCCCCTTTTAATTGGGAGTGAAAGGTGGTGGAACTTTCAAATAGCGCGTCTCTAAATCCGAACTGTATAAACATCAGCAAGTCGGCAAATCCAATGCCGGCTATCGCGATTACTAAACGCATTTTTTCGCGCGTTAATTGTGCCCAAGCTAGCGGTATTTTTGCCATAACAGTCAATTTTAGATTTTAGATTTGGGATTTGGGAGTAAATAATTTTAGGATTTAAGCACGGGTGTTGAGAAATCGGTTTTTTTTACCCTTATATTTGATTCAAACCCTTAATCTCGGTTAAAAACCAGGTTGCTTGAGTCCCCATGCGTAAGTCCTGTCAAGGTAAAATTTAGATCTCTATTTTGACTTCAACCTGCAAGTTTGTTAGGGTTGCAACTTTCTTGCTCGATTCCGGAGCAAGGCGAATTCTTACTTCGATAACTCTCGCGTCGGTGTCGGCTGCGGGGTCTGTATTGAGCACATCTTTTTTGCCGATTTGTTTGCCGATGCGAGCGACTGTTCCTTCCAAAGTGCCTTCAAATACGGGGCTGGTGACTGTTGCGCGCTGACCGTTTCGCACTTTGGCGATGTCGGTTTCGTAAACTTCTGCTACGGCGTACATTTGGTCGGTGCCACCTAGTTCTACGATGCCATCTTGAGTGTTGACACTTTCTCCTTGTCGGCTGTGAACTTTGAGGATGTAGCCGGATACGGGTGCTTTGACGTAACTTAAGTTTAAGTCTACTTGAGCTTTTTGTTTGGTGGCGATCGCACTTTCGACGGCGGCTTGGGCGGCTTGCACGTCTTCGGGACGGACTTCGGCAATTTGGTCTAGATTTGCTTTGGCTTGATTGATTTGTTCTTGGCCAGTTTCTGCTTTTTGTTTTAGTATTGCTTCGGCTTGATTGATTTGTTCTCGTCCTGTTTCTATCTTTTGATTTAAGGTGGCTCGGGCTTGGTTAATTTCCTGCCTACCTGTTTCTAACTTGCGTCGGAGATTGGCTCGGGATTGATTGATTTCCTGCTTGCCTGTTTCTACTGTTTGTTTGATTGTTGCTTTCGTTTCAACTATTTGCTCTTGCAGTGTTTGCACTGTTTTTTCTAATATCGCTTCAGCTTCTCTGACTTTTTCACGAGCCGTATCTACAGTTAAACGCTTTGTGTCATAAACTGAAGCAGAAATTGCACCTGTTTCAGCTAGTTCTTTGTTGCGTTGTTGCTCGGCTTCGGCATTTTTCAATTCTGCTTTTAGCCGATCGACTGTAGCGTTTTGAGAGGCAATTTCGCCGCGCAATTGAGCTTCTAGCCTAGCCAATTTCGATTGCTGCACCTCTGTTTCTCTTTCGAGTTGTGCCTCAAATTTGGCAAGATTAGCTTGTTCGGCTTCGGTTTCTCTTTGGAGTTGTGCCTCAAATTTGGCGACGTTAGCTTGTTCGGCTTCGGTTTCTCTTCGCAGTTGAGCTTCTAAGCGGGCGACATTGGCTGCTTCGGCTTCGGTTTCCCTTTGCAGTTGTGCTTGAAACTTGGCCACTTCGGCTTTTTGAGCGCCGACAACGCCTGTTTTTGCGCCTGCTTGAATTTTCGCTAATTCTGCTTGTTTGACTTTGACTTCTTTGTCGGCTTGTTGGAGGATTGCTTGGAGCCGATCGCGCGTATCGAGAACTGCTATGATTTGTCCTTGACTGACTCGATCGCCCTCTTCCACCTGCAACTGTTCAATTCTTGCTCCCTCCGACGCAGAAGGGGCCGACAATTTGATAACTTCCCCCTGGGGAGTCAACCTACCCAAAGCTGTGACGCTGTTGCGGGTGGCGACGGAAGTTGCAGCCGCCGCTGCAGCCGCCGCTGCCTTTAACTCTTCGGCTTTTCTAATTTGAGATACTTGCCAAAAACCGACTCCTGTGGTAACGACCGTGGCGGCGATCGCTAAACCGATGATTCGTCGTCCTGGGGGTTTTAAAAATGATTTATCCTTGACCCGTGATTCCTTTCCCATGACTTATAAAGTAGGTGATTTCCTGATTAAGTTTTTTTCACCCACTGTGAAGTATTGTAAACCAATTTCAGCTATTTAGGGATATCAAAAAGCACCTCGGTCATGTAATGTTCGGCCCAATCTTTACCGAAAGCTTTTTCGAGTATGCGACGGGTTTTGTCGTTTTGCTGCTGCTGGGTGCAGTAGTAAATTTGAGCGTCGAGAATTTTCGAGGCTTCGGCGGCAGAGACTGGTTCGGAAGCGACTGCCTGTTTGCAGTGAATTTCAACGTAGGATTCAACTATGTCCAGAAATCTGCTTTCTTCTTCGATCGACTCTGGCCGCACAAACAGACAAAATTCTGAGAAAATATCCCCCCATTCGGGAATTTGGCGGGGACAAGAAAATTGATCGATCGGCAATATTGCCAGTTGGGTTCGGTAGGTTTCCGACAAAGTTCGATCGGGATTGAGGGGAGAAAGGTCTGCGATCGCGGCGCTAACTTGACCTTTGCCTGCTACGATATCCGTACCGAACATGGGCAAAGCGTAATTCGGCCTCGGAAACATCACGCAGTGCAGGATATCCAGCATTGGTCCGACTTTAGCGAGTTCGAGGTGTATTTTGCGGAACTGGGGCGTTTGATAGCAGCGGTTTTCAATGATCAGTTTTTCTCCTTCCAAGCGCCCTTCTACGTATCCCAACTCAGCGGGCAGGTGGTAGGGTTCGAGGTCGAGATAGCGGTGCCATACTGCTTCCATCCGGTCTGCTAAATCGCGGATGAGATGGTGCTGTTGGTCGCGCAGGGAAGGCTGGGATATTTCTAACATTCCTATTTATCGGGGGATAGCTTAATTAAACTTGATTCTACTGTTGCAAGATGCAGGAAAAAAGGTAGATACTTTAACAATATCAGTAGATTGACTTACGATCGAGCCAGTTTTACAGGAGATTTTGTATGTTTGGTCTGGGATTGCCTGAAATGGGCATTGTTGCGGTGGTGGCTATTCTAATTTTCGGCCCCAAGAAGATTCCTGAGTTAGGAAATGCTTTGGGCAAAACGCTGCGGAGTTTTAAGGAAGGGGTTGGTCAATCTGAGGATGAAGCTGTTGAGAAGGATAAAGAGGAAGAGGGCCAGCCGAAAGTGTAAATTAGGTTTGTAGTGAGGATTTTAGTCTTCCTTTTTAAGGGCTCAAGCCCTCACTAAGAACCTATTCGGGAAATTTGCCTTCTCTAACTTCAAGGGAATAATCTGTGACAGCTTGGGTAATCGTTTCTCGCAAATTGGCGTAAGCTTTCGCAAAAGGCGGCTGTTTTTCCGAAAGTCCCAACAAATCGGAAGTAACTAAAACTTGGCCGTCGCAGTGCGGCCCGGCGCCGATACCAATGGTGGGAATAGTTAATTTTTGGGTAATTTGAGCGGCTAAGTCTGCGGGAATGTGTTCTAAGACGATCGCAAAGGCACCTGCTTCTTGAAGCGCGATCGACTCTGCTAGGATGCGATCGGCTGCTTCGGCAGTTTTCCCTTGTTTTTTGTAGCCGAGTTGGTGTACCGACTGCGGAGTTAAACCAACGTGCCCCATCACCGGAATTCCGGCGGATGTTAGCTGGGAAACTGTGGCGGCCATTGCTGGATATCCACCTTCTAATTTTACAGCTTGAGCGCCAGTTTCTTTCAAAGCTCTCCCGGCCGAGTGCATGGCTTGCTGGGGACTTTCTTGGTAAGTCAAAAACGGCAAATCTACAACAATTAATGCTTGTTTAACTCCACGGCGCACTGCTTTAGCGTGGTGCAGCATTTCATCGAGGGTTATGGGTAGGGTTGTGTCGTAGCCTAAGACTGTCATGGCGAGGGAATCGCCGACTAGGATGATATCTACGCCTGCTCGATCGATGAGTTGGGCGATCGCATAATCATAAGCTGTCAGGGCAACAATTGACCGCCCTTGTTGTTTCCACTGAATTAATTGATGAGTAGTGACTGACATTTTAGTGCAAAAATATAATATTATCCCCTGCTATTACTTATAATATCAAATATAACAAATTATATACAATCCATATTGTAGACTGGGTGAGGCGTGGCGATTAAGAATTGTCACAAGTTGAGCAACTTGATTCAGCGCCTCACGCACTCTGAAAAACTCAATGCACGCCTGTAATGATGCGCCTCAGCACTAGGTATAAGCGGCGAGCGATCAACTAAATAATCTACAATCTAGGCTGCATCTTGTATATTTTAACAATATTTGTAACGGAGAGCGATATTTTTATTTATTCCTGAAGTTCTGCTAATAACTGTTCCCCGAAAGGATGTTTTTGCAATTGCTCAAATGTCAAATCTCCTTTACTGATTCCTTGCCGCCACAGCCCAACATAATTTTTCCAACCTATGAGAACATTAGGATGATTTTCAGGCCATTTGCTGCGAAGAATTTCCACAGCTTGCAAATACAGCGGTTCCGCTTCCGAGTACCGGCCTTGGGATTGATAAAGGAAAGCTAAATTGTTGAGGCGAGTGGCTAAACTGGGATGGTCTTCTGGGAGCGAGCGTCTGCCTATCTCTAATGCTTGTAAATACAGCGGTTCTGCTTCCAAGTACCTGCCTTGGGATTCATAAAGTCCGGCTAAATTGTTGAGGTCAATAGCTAAACTGGGATGGTCTTCAGGAAGCGAGCGCCTGTCTATTTCCACAGCTTGCAAGTACAGCGGTTCCGCTTCCGAGTACCTTCCTTGGGATTCATAAAGTCCAGCTAAATTGTTGAGGTCAATAGCTAAACTGGGATGGTCTTCAGGAAGCGATCGCCTGTCTATTTCCACAGCTTGCAAATACAGCGGTTCCGCTTCCGAGTACCTGCCTTGGGATTTATAAAGTAGGGCTAAATTGTTGAGGTGATTAGCTAAATTGGGATGGTCTTCAGGAAGCGATCGCTTGTCTATCTCCAAAGCTTGCAAATACAGCGGTTCCGCTTCCGAGTACCTTCCTTGGGATTTATAAAGTCCGGCTAAATTGTTGAGGTGAATAGCTAAATCTGGATGGTCTTGAGGAAGCGATCGCCTACCTATTTCCACAGCTTGCAAGTACAGCGGTTCCGCTTCCGAGTACCTGCCTTGGGATTTATAAAGTCCGGCTAAATTGTTGAGGTGAGTGGCTAAACTGGGATGGTCTTCAGGGAGCGAGCGCCTATCTATTTCTAATGCTTGCAAATACAGCGGTTCCGCTTCCGAGTACCTTCCTTGGGATTGATAAAGTGCGGCGAGGTTATTTAAACTACTTGATAATTCCAGTTCCCGATCTAACTCTTGTTGAAGGGCGATCGCCTTTTGAAAATAATCGATCGCCAATTCATACTCTTGCTGAAAATTTTCGCACTCTCCCGACTCGATCCTTCTGTCATAAATCTTCCCCATACTCGCATAAAGACTTGCCAAACTGGGGTCTTGGAGTCCTTTTTTCTGTTCGGTTCGCGCGATTAAATCCTGCAAATCTTCCAGCGGAATCAAACTCGGCGGTTCGCGATCGTCCTCTTCAACTAGGGATCGAAACGGTTCAAATTCAGTTTTGGGAACAGCCGCAGTTTTTTTCGTATCAAAGCGAAACACACCTTTCCGCCAACTCCAAAAATCAGGAGACTCATTGCTAATCAGAATTTCAATTTGTCGCGTCACCCACAAGACAATCGAAAACGGAAACTCCCGCATTGCTTCCCGCGTCCATTGCAAATAGCCAAAAAACACTTCTTGTTCCGATCGACTTTCGCCAAATTGTTTAAAAAATCGCAGTCTTTCCACACCCGTCACGGTGATCACGGCTTTTTCCCGCTGCTGCAAATATGCTTCTTGTTCGACTAAATTGGCGATCGCCGATCGCAAACTCGGTTCACCCCTCGCCAATTCTACGCGATAGCGGCGGATATCCGGTTCGAGTTGTGCTTCATAATCCGAAATCAGGCGATCGCGACAGTCGCTATCATCGCAAACTGCGATTAGCAAGTTGAGAATATCTTTACCCGCTTCAATTGACACGAGTAAATCTTCATAATTATCTTGGTTTTGACTGTTGAGATTCGACATAATTGATTGTCATTTGTATCGAAGTCTCGATCCCCCTAAATCCCCCTTAATAAGGGGGACTTTGAGAATACTCTTGTCCCCCCCTTAATAAGGGGGACTTTGAGAATACTCTTGTCCCCCCCTTCTTAAGGGGGGCTAGGGGGGATCGACTTTGGACTTAGACATTACCTTAGTCGGCGTAGGCCGACTTTGTTTGTGTGCTCGCGTTGCTAGCGGTTTCAACCGCCGAGTTTAATTGTTGAGTATAAAAGAAATTATTAACGCGGAAAATCATCTCGCTGCTTTAACAATTCTAGCACGATCGGGTGAATGTCGTACCACAAAACACCATTGCGATATTCCAAAACATATAACCCATGCAGCAAATCCAAAAACCCTTGTGCTTTCGGGTCAGCCGGTTTAAAATCTCTGTAAGTTGCCATCAACATCTCATAATCAGTTGTTCCTAAACGGGTATCAAAATCGATCCGCAATTTATTAATCGCTTCCTCAAACACCTCAGCATTAATTTTAATGGCAGCTTCTGGATTCCGTCGCACCAACCGCAAACAAATGCGGCAGCATTCGTTAGCAATTCTAATCAATTCTCGCAATACTCCACCGCTGTATGCGACAACGCGATCCAGTGTTTCCGGTTCGATCAATTCGCTTCCCAAGCGTTTAGCTAAAATCTCTTTCAATCTCGCCGCCGGTTCCGCCATTGCAACAGCATCAGCATTCCGACTTTCCCCGCGTTTAAACAGCTTTGTGACTGGCATGAACACGATTTGATCGTTAGTTTCCGTTTCCACTGTAGCGGCCAAAGAGACATCTCGCAGCGCGGAAATAGGAGTTGTTAAAATCATCCTAAAATTCGGCAAAAATAGGGCTTTGATATGTTCTTGATAAACTTGGCGAACGACACCTAAATCCAACTTATCCAGGTCATCAATCACTACAATTACATCTTTTTTGGCGCCTTCTCGAACTACGGCAGCAATCTCGTTAATTGTCGCCACCAAATCCGAAACTTTGCGAATAAATTCTTGTTTTATTTCTTCACGAATCGTCGCATCAGCTTTTAACTTCCCTGTAATCATCTTAAACAAGTTAAAACCGACCGATCCGCTGGCGCCCAATTCGTCAATTTTTGTTTTAGTTTTAGTGGCAAACCAGTTATAAAATGATTCTTTAATTGATTTTTTGATGGGAATTTCCTGTTTTTCTGCTGCATCCATCAACTGAACTGCGATCGCAAACAAGATATTGATATGATTGACATCCGACATTTCAATCAAGTCGGAAATCGAGAAAAAGACTGTAAAATAACGATCGTCCATCTGGCGGCAAAATTCCGCCAACAGTGTAGATTTACCGCAACCGCGATGTCCGCTAAAAATAATTTTACCCCTACCGGAAGGGTCATCTTCGACTAATTGCTCTAATTGTTCGAGCACTTCCGTCCCGTATTCTACTCGGAAGTTCTCGACTTCTTTCGGAGTTATCAGCGGCGATAACTCCATATTTGCATAGGCTGTCCGAAATGATTCTAATAATATTTTTGACATGGCACTCTGAGACTATTATTTAATGTTCTTCATGATTATAAGCTGTCTAGCATCTAAATTGTAGATTTTTTGGCGACCTCTCCGGCCCGCCCCACAATAGTTTTTAAAGCCGGATAGCGCGCCTATATCCCCTTAACAAGGGGGGGATAAGATTACCCAAAGTGAATATTTTTAAGTGAAATTTAGGGGGATATGAATCTGAGGTGAAATGTTTAATGTTTAATTAATTCCTACTTCCAGCCCAACCACCGCAACAAAGGCACAACTAAATAATGACTGACTCCCAAACAAAGCCCGATCGCACTTCCCAACAAACCAAAGAACACAATTGAGCCCCAAACTTGCAGCCAGCCGAAGGTAACGTTAGACAGTGACAAAATCCCAAAGAAACTCCCCGGAAAAATGTTCCAAGCATTCAGCAACAGAAATATTCCCGTAGAGAAAACAGCCACAACCAAAGCATGAACTAATTGATGGCTCCGCAAACCCATTCCCACAGTCAAAGAGGCGATCGCAAAAGCTCCCAAAATCACCCCCTGCACACCGCTAGAAGCTGTTGCTTCCATCCAGCACAAACCCGCCAACAAATAACCCTGAGCTCCCATCAATCCAGACAGCCAATACTGTTTTTGCTGGCGAAAACTCCCCGCATCCGTCAAACCGATCGCAGTTCCGAACCCCGCAAACCCAAACAGCAGCACTTCCGGCCCGACAGCGAAAGTCATGTTAGGCATTAATTGCTGCAAACCTTCATTCAGAAAACTGGCAATTTCCGGGCCAAGAGGCGAAGCATAACCCAAAACCAAACCGCCGAGCGCCCCCGCACTTCCACCAACGGCACCCAGCACCATTTCCCAGCCTGTATCCAGAGAAGCTACCACGATTTGAGCGATCGCGCCGAACACAACACCAGTCAGGCTGACAGTTTTTTGCGCCCCCGCCACCACTACTTGCCGGCAGAATTCTAAAATAGCTTGACCCGCAGGGGCGATCGCGATTTTGCCCTTACTCCTAGCATAAATCTCCTGCAAACGCGCCCGAACATCGCCAGCCGTCGCCGGACGCTGCTGCACATTCGATCGCACCATATCGTCCAACAAATTCGCCAAAGCCGGACTCACAGATACAATGTGGCGCCACCGCAACTCCCCCGTCATCGGATCTTCAATTTCCGCCGGATACTTCCCCGTCAGCAAGTGAATGCAAGTTCGCCCCAGGGCATAAAAATCCGTCGCCGGTACAACACCGCCTCCAACAATTTGTTCCGGGGGACTGTACCCGGGCGAAATCAACCGCGTCGAACTCGGAGAATCTTTCCCCACCGATTCGACACCGCCCATCTGTTTAACTCCCCCAAAGTCGATCGTCACCAATTGCAGTCCGCCCAAACCCTTGCTTAGCAAAACTTGGGGCGATTCCGGGTCTCGCAGCATCAAATTTGAGGGTTTAATGTCGCGGTGAATAATCTGACACCTGTGCAACTCCTCTAAAATTTCCACAGCTTGACTCAGCCAACTAAACACCCATTCCTGCGGACATCCTTGAGGGTGCTCGTCGAGAACCTCTTCTAAAGTTTTGCCGTGAATCTTTTCCATTACCAAACAAGGTAGCCGCTTCGCCGCAGGATTTTCATCCCCGCCTGCAAAATTTTGCGTTTGGACGTGAAAATAACCGTCAGGCTCGACTCTCGGGACGCCTGGGTGTCGCAAGCGTGCCAAAACCCAAGCTTCTTGCTCGAACAGTTTCAGCGCTTTCGGGGAAGTTTCGAGCAACACTTTTAGGACGCGATCGGTTTGAGTTTCTGTGTCCCAAACTGTGAAAATTGCTGCAAAACCCCCGGAACCGAGGCTTTCTACAGGCACGTAGCGATTTTTTAGCCGCAGGGGAGCCCCGCAACTATGACAAAAATTGTTGCCCCAAGTCTGAGGGTAGGGCCTTGGGCAATCTGGATTGATGCAGTGAACGGCTTTTGAAGAGGGGTGAGGCACAACCAGAGTAAAAATGGGGCTAAATATCCATACTAGACTTACGCGCAGCTAACGCAGGAACCCGGTTTTCAGCGAGGTTAAATGGCTGTAACGACGGATTTGGTTTGAGAAACGAGCTTGCTCTTGCTGCACAAGTCCTGTCCATATTATGTGGTATGCTGTCGATTTTTGAGTTGACGGTCTGGAAGTCACGGGATTTTAGATTTTAGATTTTGGATTTTGGATTTTAGATTGAATACTGGATTGCTGTTGAGATCGATCTCAACTGCCATCCACAACTTTAGGTATTTCTAACTACTTAGCCCGAACCCATTACCCCTTACCAATTCTGATTTTTAAGTATTAAATTCTTTACATAAACCGTATTGATCCGCTGTTCGGCTCGCTGCACCATATCTTTCGATCGAGCGAAATTCCTCGCCGCTCTGCGATCCCCAGCCTTTCCTCCTGCATCCTTCGCCGCTGGCTTTTCATAAGATATGTTACAAATATTTGCCTAATGTAAAGGAAAATAAATAATACTTATGATGATTAAAAGAATATTAAAATTTGAGAATGCCATTTTATTGATATATTTTTAACAGCCTGCGATCGGGCAAAACAATTAAGCGAATACTAGGAAGCGAGATATGGCTTACGCGCAAACCCAAACTCAATCAAAGGCTGGGTATAAAGCCGGAGTTCAAGACTATAAACTAACGTATTACACGCCGGACTACACCCCAAAGGATACAGATGTTTTGGCGGCTTTCCGGGTAACACCGCAGCCGGGAGTACCCCCTGAAGAAGCCGGCGCTGCTGTAGCTGCTGAATCTTCCACAGGTACATGGACAACTGTGTGGACTGACCTCCTGACCGACCTCGACCGCTACAAAGGTCGCTGCTACGACATCGAGCCAGTTCCCGGTGAAGACAACCAGTACATCTGCTTCATTGCTTATCCTTTGGATTTGTTTGAAGAAGGTTCCGTCACCAACTTGCTGACCTCTTTGGTCGGTAACGTGTTCGGTTTCAAAGCTCTGCGCGCTCTGCGGTTGGAAGACTTGCGGATTCCCATTGCTTACCTGAAAACCTTCCAAGGCCCTCCTCACGGTATTACCGTTGAGCGGGACAAATTGAACAAGTACGGCCGTCCTTTGCTGGGTTGTACAATTAAGCCCAAATTGGGTCTGTCTGCTAAGAACTACGGCCGTGCCGTTTACGAAGTTCTGCGCGGCGGTTTGGACTTCACCAAAGACGACGAAAACATCAACTCGCAACCGTTCATGCGCTGGCGCGATCGTTTCTTGTTCGTTCAAGAAGCTATTGAAAAAGCCCAAGCAGAAACCGGCGAAGTCAAGGGTCACTACCTCAACGTAACTGCCCCCACTTGCGAAGAAATGATGGAGCGGGCTGAGTTCGCTAAGGAAATCAAAACCCCCATCATCATGCACGACTACCTGACCGGTGGTTTCACTGCTAACACCACCTTGGCCAAATGGTGCCGCCGCAATGGTATCTTGCTGCACATCCACCGCGCCATGCACGCAGTTATCGACCGTCAGAAAAACCACGGTATCCACTTCCGCGTGCTTGCCAAGTGCTTGCGGATGTCCGGCGGCGACCACCTGCACTCCGGTACAGTTGTGGGCAAACTCGAAGGCGAAAAAGGCATCACGATGGGCTTCGTAGACTTGATGCGCGAAGACCACATCGAAGAAGACCGCAGCCGCGGTATTTACTTCACCCAAGATTGGGCCTCCATGCCCGGTGTTATGCCGGTTGCTTCTGGTGGTATCCACATCTGGCACATGCCGGCTTTGGTGGAAATCTTCGGCGACGACTCCTGCTTGCAGTTCGGCGGCGGCACCTTGGGCCACCCTTGGGGTAATGCACCTGGTGCAACTGCTAACCGCGTTGCTTTGGAAGCTTGCGTCCAAGCTCGTAACGAAGGTCGCAACTTGATGCGCGAAGGCGGCGACGTGATCCGCGAAGCTTGCAAATGGTCTCCTGAACTGGCTGTTGCTTGCGAACTCTGGAAAGAAATCAAGTTTGAGTTCGAGGCAATGGATACCGTTTGATGATTTTGGGTTTGAGAATTTAGGTTTTAGGTAGCAAACTTGCTGTGGAGTCTTTATCTTTGAAGAAGATTTACCAGTAAGTTTGCATCCAAAATCTAAAATCCAAAATCTAAAATTTGAGGGAGCTGGGGTCAAAAATGGATCTCAAACAAGTTGCGAAAGACACCGCTAAGGTGCTGGCAAGTTACCTAACCTATCAATCCGTGCGGGTTGTGGTCGCTCAGTTGAGCGAGACCAATCCTCCTGTGGCAATCTGGTTGAGCAACTTTTCCTCAACGGGCAAAATCCAAGATGGAGAAGCTTACATTCAAGAATTGTTGTTGGAAAATCAAGATTTGGGATTTCGGATCATGACTGTGCGAGAATCTCTGGCCCAGGATGTGACAGATTTTTTGCCTGAAATGGTTCGCACTAACATTCAACAGGCGAATATGGAACACAGACGCCAGCATTTAGAGCGAACTACGCAACTTAATTGGTCTGTTCCTAGCAGTAATCCTGAAACCTCAATTGATTCTGAACCGAATCTGGATAATTTGTCGAGTTAATCGATCGACAAGTGCGATCGAACACACACCTTAGAGATACAACAAATGAAGACTTTACCTAAAGAGCGTCGTTACGAAACTCTGTCCTATTTGCCCCCCCTGACAGACGCGCAAATTGCCAAGCAACTCCAGTACATCTTGGATCAAGGCTACATTCCCGGCGTAGAATTCAACGAAACCTCTGCGGCTGAAATGCGCTATTGGACTCTGTGGAAGCTGCCTTTGTTTGGTGCTCGCAGCGTCCAAGAAATCATGACAGAAGTTCAAGCTTGCCGTCAAGATAATCCTAGTTGCTACATCCGCGTCATGGGTTTTGACAACGTGAAGCAGTGCCAAGTGCTCAGCTTCATCGTGCACAAGCCTAACACCAGAGGCTACTAAAAAGTATTGGCTGAGTAATCTAAATTTTAGGTTAACAGTCATTGCAGATTGGAGGCGGGGAATTTTCCCTGCCTCTTTTTTTATAGTTTGCAAATAGCTTTTAACACTTGCAGCAACAAAATTGAAGAGTCTGACTCCATCAGGTTTAGCAAAGGCATTAACTGATAGGTTGGGTTATTGCCCCCCTGAATATTGACGAACTGATAGTGCATTCCGTTTGTTGTCAAGCCCCAGATTGTATCCTGATATTTTAAATTTTGATAAGCATAGGTTAGCAATTGAGATAAACCCATCAATGCGTTGATTCCAGAATTCTTACTTTCAATAACCAAAACCCAAAAATATGTATCGCTTCTGATCGGTTTTATCCTGTTGACTGCTAAGATATCAAATCTTCCTTTAATGATAGTATCTTCATCTTCAATGCTAATTTCGGCGAGGTCTTGTTCTAAACTAATTTTAATCGGCCGGCGGTAGAAGCCAGCCAATCGCATTAAGGGAAAGGTAGTCAGAGCTTTTACCAATCCTTCAGAAACTCGATCCGTTGAAATGTAGTCATCGAAGTCATCCCTAATTTGTATAATTTCCTGCTGTTCGTGTTCTGTGATATCTTCAAGGGATAACAAAGAGGTAAATGAGTTAGTGTACTGTTTTTGAAAGCCGAACAGACGGTGTACATCTGCTAACGTTAGGTTTTTGGCATTAATAGTGGTCTTCATATTTTAATAGTTATTTAAGTTTTAGTTATAATTCTAACATAGACATTGCGGTAGTCAACTTGCAAAATCCATGACCCCGAAAGAAGCACGAGAATTATCTATTAGTTTAAAGCTTCCTGACTTAATAGGAACTGCCTTAGAGATTCAGCAAGCAGAAATCATTAGAGCAGAAAAACTTCAACAAGTTCCCTTTTTTGAGGCTGAGTGGGAAATGTTTATGACTGAGATTGAGAATAAAGATTACTATGACAACTCTCTCCAGCTACTCAAACAAAGTAATGTTGCTGAATTTTGGATAAAATACCGCGAATTAGATTTTTGGCAACTCCTAAAGCTTTTTCAGTAAAGCTGCACATTCACCATTTAATCTATCCTCTCCATCACAATACAGTCAACAATTTCGTATCCCCAATTATAATGTTTATTTGCCATTTGCTTGGCCATATCATATTCACCTAAATAACAAAGTTCAGCTAACTTTTGATATCCCTCCTCTTTCTCTTGCTGCAATCTTTCCCGGCGCAGCTTTTTTCTTTGTGCTTCTGAGAGAGAAGGTCTTTCTAAACCAAATACATCTATTTCGCTAATTCGTTGCATGGTTGCCTCCTAAAAAGGAATTGATTCTACGATCTCACCGTCAACTATTTCGTAGCCCCATTCTGGATGTTCGCTGATTTGTTTTTCAACTATACTCCGACCCATCGGAGTTTTGCAAGCTTTCTGCAAAGATTCAATACTGGGAGCTTCAACAACTGAATCTGACTCTTTTTCCTCACTTTCCTGTTGTTCTAAAGTTCTGGGGGAAAGGGTGTTAACAGTCGATGGTGTGAGGGAAATTTGAGGTGCGACAGCTTCCAGTTTCTTCATGACACTTTCTTTTGTAAATTGAGGTTTTTCTGTAAAGGAAGGTGGCAGATAGGGTGTCTGCACTCCTAGATTTTTGGCTTTGAGTGCATCATCGGCAAGGCGATCGCACTTTCGCAAAAATCCCTCCCACAAATCTTTGCCCAAAACCGGGTTTCTCAAATCAGCACGGGCTTTAGATACTGCTGCTTCCAGCGGTTCGCCTTTGTGTACGTAATACTGAATTCGCTCTTCTTCAAAGGCAGGATAAGGCACTTCTGGTTCGATTTCCCAATCTCGCTTAACTTTCTGACTTTCTCCTAAAGGAATTCCGGCGATAAATTCATCCCAAAAAGTCGAGGTTAAGCCTTTTGTCATGCTGTCAATAATTTTAAATGCCCATCCAGAAGGATTGCCAAATCCTAAGTTGCGCTCTTGAGCATATGCTTCTAAAGCTCGCTGAAAGTTGTGCAGTTGTTTTTGGGAATTCCAAGGGCCGCTAAATCGGTAATTCGGGGTGACAGCAACGGCTATTTGCTGGCGGGGTTGCCCGAAATATTTGTCGGTTTTAACTACATCATTTGGGGGTGATGTTTCGCGGAAGATTTCTACAGGGTGATTGTTGTTTTCGCGACTTATCGGTGTTATAATATCTGGCGGATTCGGTGTCCAAAAGTTATTGAGTTTTTCCTCGAAAGCGTCAATGTCCGCCCAGAGTTCTAGGGTGTCCGTGTTGGGATTTGTTAATTTTTCTTTCAGGAGCGATCGCACTTTGAGCAGGCGTCTCGCGAGTTCTTGTTCTTCGTGATTCAAACCGGTGGCTTTTTCTATTTCGCTGCTGTTGGTTTTTACCCATTCGCCGGAGTTGGACTTTTGTGATTGCCATTGCAATAATTGGCAAAGAAAAATACTCGCCGCGACTCCGCCGGTAATTGTGGCAAGTTTGGGATAGTAGATGGCGGGGTTTCCTAGATTTCCTAAAAATATTCCTATTTTCATTTTGTATATTCTTAATTCCCTTGAATCTTAGGGTTATTATTGGCGCAGCTTAGCTGGAATTTTAGGGGGCGCATCGGGGCAGCTTACCTCGACTAAACTAGCATGGAGAAACTTAAGATTTTCTTTAAGCTTCTGTCTATTCCTGACTGAATGGAGTTTCTAGAGTAAAAACGGGGATCGCTTATTCGATCGCCTGATTGACAGGACTGAGTTAAACGTAATAATAAATTATTTACTGTAGAGCTTCTGCCAAAATGAATCCAGAACGCCAAGAGGCTTATTTGAACTTAATCGAGCGAGTGCTTACCTGTCCCAACGGCCAAGAGCCAGAGGTTTTGAGTTCGCGTTCCGATTTAATTGATGCGGGATTTGTGCAAATGCTAATCCAGATATCGGCTTCAATGGCGCGCGAAGGTGACGAAGATACTGCCAATTTTTTAGTGCAACTTGCTCGTTTGCTGGGGAAATCTTTGGGTTTGTCGCCGGATTTGAGGCCGGCTGGGTACAGTAGTGCAAAGGGGTAGAGAAAAAGTGCGATCGCCTCGTGGTCTCATGTTTTGAGAAATGAGGGCGATTCCCTACCCTTTGGGATAGCTTCGCTTCACCTAATTTTTAAATGCAGCTATAGCTTTACAGTTTATATTCGAGAGGCTCGCAAAAATCATTCACCCCAGTTTTAAAGACATAAATAATCACCGAAGTCACCAAAATATCAGGGCAAATTTTTGCTGCAACTAAATCTCTAAATGCTGCATTCAATTGTCCGTTTGTCAACTCTTCTTTAACCTCTGATTTGCAGATAGCAACGCGGCATCTTTTGGCCAATCCGTCTAACCAATTTTCTGATATATTCGGTTCTTGTCCGGCTTGAATTGCTAGAGATATCGCTGCATCTTCGATGTTACCTTCGCAATCTTCGATTGCGTCTAGGGCTTTTAGGGCTTCGGGATATTCGGCTAATTGCGAGCGAAACTGGGCAATTTGTTGGGAGGTAATAATCATCATATTATTTTCCTGTGTTCTCTGCTGGCGGGATAAGTTTAGCAATTAAAGTGGATATTATAGCATTTTTTTGATGGGGGTTGGAATTGATTGTTTTAATTTTATGACTGGTGCAATAGTACAATGTGCTTGAAACCCCCGTCTCATAGCGGAGTCCGACGAGGGTTGAAACCCCCGTCTCATAGCTGAAGTCCTCTTGCATAGGACTGATGAGAAGGATTTAAAGGCTAATTAATCATGTTCAAAATGTTAGATTGCGATGTTGCGAAGTCCGACGAGGGTTGAAACCCCCGTCTCATAGCTGAAGTCCTCTTGCATAGGACTGATGAGAAGAATTTCAATGGTAATTAACAATTTTCAAAATGTCACCCTTAATTAACATTGTGCACATCTTCAGTCCTCTTTCAGAGGACTTTCGCTATGAGACAGGGGTTTCAACCCCTGGCGGACTAGGGGACTGACGACAAATCCGAATAGCCTTTTCAACCTCTGGCGGACTATCGGACTGACGACGAATCCCGGCAATTGTTGCTACAATCAAAAAAACAACCGCCTCAAAAACTCCCCAATGTTGGATAAAATATGGCGATTCCTCAAACAATTAATTCAGCGGGTGTTCCGCACTTTTTCCCAGGATTTTAACCCCCCCTGGCCCCCCCTTGGTAAGGGGGGGGAACAAGAGGAAACAAATCTTGCTTCCCCCTTTACTAAGGGGGGACTGAGGGGGGTTCCTCCAACTTTGACTGATGCGGAATACGAGGCGAAGTTGATGGAACTTCTCGAAGGGGTGAATCAGGGCTGGGGAAGAGGGGATGTTGCGGAATTCTTAATCGCAAAACGCATTAAAGATGGTGATTTGGCGGCTTGGTTGCGGAGGTTTGAGGCTCGATTGTTGGAGGGCGCGCAGGGGAGTACAGCGTCTGCGGATGCGGTGGTATCGCTTCAGGAATTGGCGCGCAGGTTGGAGTTGTTGGGTAGAGTTGCGGGGGGGGAATTGGGAGAGTGCGCGGGGAATGTTGGTAGGGAGATTTTGGCTGAGTTTCCGCTATCTTCGGTTGAGGGGGATGAGGTTGGCGATCGAGCGGCTGAGGCTTGGTGGGATCGAGGGAATGAGCAGTATAATTTAGGGGATTTTGAAGGGGCAATTGCATCTTTAGACAAAGCCTTAGAAATCAAACCAGATTATCACGTTGCCTGGTACAGTCGGGGCGTTACACTGGGTAATTTAGGCAGAGTTGAAGATGCGATAGCCTCCTACGACAAAGCCTTAGAAATCAAACCAGATTATCACGAAGCTTGGTACAATCGGGGCCTTGCACTACGTAATTTAGGAAGATTAGAAGAAGTGATCGCCTCCTTCGACAAAGCCTTAGAATTAAAACCAGAGGATGACGCAGCCTGGAACAATCAGGGCGTTGCACTGGGTAATTTAGGCAGAGTTGAAGATGCGATCGCATCCTACGACAAAGCTTTAAAATTAAAACCATATAATGACGTATCCTGGTACAACCGGGGCGTTGAACTGGGTAAATTAGGAAGATTAAAAGAGGCGCTCGCCGACTACGACAAAGCCTTAAGAATCAAACCAGATAAACACGAAGCCTGGTTCAATCGGGGCCTTGCACTGGGTAATTTAGACAGAGTTGAAGAGGCGATCGCCTCCTTCGACAAAGCCTTAGAAATCAAACCAGATATTCATGAAGCCTGGATGAATCGGAGTATCGCAGTCAAAAATGCACCTAAACACAACCAGGCAGTTTATGAAATATTACAGGTACAATTCCCTAATTCTCCACTACTAATAAGAACTCTCTTAACTCACAACCTGAAAAAGCGGGGCTATGAAGGGCAAGAATTAACATTAAAAGCAGGCTTAGAGTATTGCAGAGAAAATACCCATCCCGAAGGATACGGAAAACTGCATCAAGCACTCGGAAATGCTCACTACGATCGCGGAAAACTTAATTCTCGCAACACCTATTGGAATAAAGCCGCCGCCAGCTACAAACAAGCACTCACAACTCTAACACCAGATGCTTTTCTGAAACTGCATCTAGAAGTTTTGCAGGATTTAATCAAAACTTTAGTCAGCCTCAAAAAAACCGAACAAGCCAATAAACTACAGCGAGATGCAACCGATTTATTGCAGCGTCTGCTGAAAGAGCAAAACTATTCGCAACTCACCCAAAAGCAACTCACCGACAAATTAGTTAGGTTTGAACAGTTAACGGTAAATATATTCATCGAGTCGGGGCAATTTGCCGAAGCCTTAGCAACAGCAGAAACCGATAAAAATGTCTGCTTGTCTTGGCTGCTGAATGCCTTACCAACTCCCCCTTACGAAACAGAAGAGACAGTCACTCACTCACAAATTCAGCAGCTTCTCAATCCCACAACAGCCGCGATTTACTGGCATCTCAGCGACGCAGCCCTGACAACATTCATCATTAAATCCGATGGCTTGTTGTCTCCCGAAAACTGTTTCATCGATTTTCCCGATAAATTTGAAGAATGGGTAAAGGAGTGGAATCAACAATACACCGATTATCAATCTCAGGAGAAAACAAGCCAACAAAATCATCCTTGGCGTGCGGGAATGGCAAGTAAATTTGCCCGACTCAAGGAAATCCTGAAAATTGATGTCATCGAACAGCAATTAGAGGGGATTACCGACTTAATTCTGATTCCTCACCGGGACTTGCACCGCTTCCCAATTCATGCTTTGTTTAGTCGTGATTTTGTGGTTAGTTATTTGCCTAGCGCGGCAGTTGGGATTAATTTGCAACATCGGTTTAGCGGAATCTCTCGTTTATCTCCAAGTTCCGATCCCCCTAAATCCCCCTTAAGAAGGGGGACTTTGAATGAGTCAGTCCCCCCATCCGAAGATACATTGAACACTCTTGTCCCCCCCTTCTTAAGGGGGGTTAGGGGGGATCAAAAACCTGAAAACCCAGCCGAAATCTCTGACTTACCTCCCAGTTCAGATCCCCCTAAATCCCCCTTAAGAAGGGGGACTTTGAATACTGGGGATCTAGTCATCATCAGCATCGAAAATCCCCGCAGCGTAAGTATCGATGAAAACGGCCAAGAAAAAAGATTCGCCCGCCTCCCCGCCGCCGAAATCGAATCGGAAATTATATGCCGAATGTTTCCAAACTCTACCCGACGGGGACAAGACACAGCCACCCTCGATGAAGTCGAAAGATTATTGCAGCAGCCGCACGATGTTTTTCACTTCACCGGCCACGGCAGCTATAATTTTGATAATCCTCTAGAATCAACTTTATACTTAAGCGGCAACCACCGATTAACAGTCAGAGAAATTATCCAACATGACCTCAGCAACTACCAATTAATCTGCCTTCCCGCCTGCGAAACCGCCTTGACTGACAAACAAACAATTCTCGCCGAATATGTAGGATTGACTAGCGGTTTTATGCGCGCCGGAGTTGGCTGTGTCGTCAGTACCCTGTGGCCCGTAGAATCCGGTGCGAGTGCGTTATTAATGATTTATTTTTACCAACGGTGGCGCGAAGCCGGCGATTCTCTACCCGTGGCTTTAGCAAATGCTCAAAAATGGCTGCGAGAAGCCACCCGCGAGGATTTAGCCGCCTGGTATCAAGGGGAAATTAACAATATTTCCGCAAACAGCCCCGAACTTTCTGTAGATGAAGTTACCTTAATCGATTCTTTTGAAACCAATCAGCTAGCATTGGCGACAATGGAATTGCATCAACCATATCAGCATCCCTATTACTGGGCTGCTTTCACTATCACAGGATTATGAACGACACGCAAGACGAGATTTTCCAAGCTTTTATTGTGGCGCTATTCCAACAAACCGAACCGTTGCCCGCCGATGTCCAATCCGAGTTTAATAAAACCGATGAAACTTTTACAATTAACGATATTTTAAGACTTACGAAACTGCATCCTCCTCTGCTAGCGGCTTATCAAAAAAATCGTGTGTGGTTAAAGAATCACAGCAGCCAGCGCAGCAAAGGATTAGATTTTGTACCGAATGCTGAATTTGAAAATAATAACACTACTACCACCGAAACTGATAACACCTCTAGCGACATCAACGATTTGACAAATTTGCCGGAAATTATCAAAAACTTCGAGGCAAAAGTCCAGCCGCGCGGGTTTCGAGAATTCCTCAGAAAACTTTTGCAAGCTAAGGACTCCGTGCAAGCAAGCCGAGATAGAATCTTATTGTCGATCGCAGACGGTTTGGCCCATGAGTAACGAGAATTTGCTAATCTACCCGACTGTTGATTTGTTTATCTATGATTTAGCAGACGGTAGCGGGCAAAATGAGGACAAGATTAGCCAAAATCGCGAACAGTTTTGGCAAAAGATTTATGCCGACCAAATCTCTGCGCCGCAGCTAGAAAAACTAAAACAAGCTGAAACTGAAACTGCTGATTATATCGAGTTACTCGGCGACAAAAAAATAGCAGCATTTGAGTCTCCCCTCGATGGCTATGCTTATCCCGTCAAAATCCGCGATACTTATGCGGCACAATTTGACTTGTCTGGCAAAATAGAACCCGACGAGAATAAGAAATTTGCACCCAAAGAAATCGATTGTTTAGAATGGCTGAAACAACAAGTAATCTCCCGTGTCAATCCACCGGCTACCATCGGTCAAAGTTGGCTGGTTTGGGGACAATTGACGGTTGATGACCAAGACGCTTTATCAACTGCTAAAAATTGCTACACCAAAATGAATCTATTCCCCAATGCTAAATGGGAAAGAGACTTACAAACCGAAGGACAATTTTTAGGTGCAAATTTTTACGAATTGTGGCTACCACCGGGGGATAGGGGCAATATCAGCCAAAATTATCATGTCTTAATTTGCTTGTTTCCCTACAACAGCGGTCAATCAATTCGCGATATCAGCAAGAGTGTCGAGAAACTTTATACGCATTTGATGCGATTATTTGCCTATCGCAATAAGGTGATTTGGGCTTATACCAATTTAATATGAAGCTGCATAGAATAAAGCTTCCAGAATGAAAGTGTAAGAAGATAGTGAACTCATTTCT
>NZ_JAUBRN010000132.1:0-4506 GCF_036701875.1 Microcoleus sp. MON1_C5
GGAGTTTCCGTGGGAGTTTCCGTAGGAGTTTCCGTAGGAGTTTCCGTAGGAGTTTCCTTGGGAGTTTCCGTGGGAGTTTCCGTGGGAGTTTCCGTAGGAGTTTCCGTAGGAGTTTCCGTAGGAGTTTCCTTGGGAGTTTCCGTGGGAGTCGGAGTTGGAGTTTCCGTAGGAGTTTCCTTGGGAGTTTCCGTGGGAGTTTCCTTTGGAGTTTCCGTGGGACTCGGAGTTGTTGGAGTCGGAGTTGGAGTTGGAGTTGGAGCTACATCGTTATCTACAATTGTCAACTTCGCCGTACTTTGCGCTCCCACACTTCCACCGTTTGTGGGATTGTTCAGACTAAGCGCAACAATCTCACTTCCCTCTACTAAGGCGTCATCGTTAATCGGAATTGTAAAAGTTTTGCTCATTTCCTCGATCCCAAAGTTTAAGGTTCCTGATGTTGCCGTGTAGTCACTGCCTGCATTAGCAGTCCCGTCGGAAGTGCTGTAGCTGATATCAGCCGCCACATTAGTATTGCTTGTCCGAGTTACGGTAATTGTGGCAACACCCCCGCTTTCACCTATATCGTAATTAGCAGCATTAAAATTAAAACTGCCTGGGTTGGGAATATTGACATTAAAGCTTCCCAAGTTACGGGCTGCGACAAAGTTATTATTGATATCGCTAACTTGGCCCGATTCGATCGCGATCGCATAATTCCCGTTGTCGCCCAAATCCCAACTACCACCAGGTGCCGTAATCTGATAGGTAGCCGTGCGAAGAGTGCCGTTGCCAGTTGGGGTAAAGCTTACCAGTGTCCCTAATTGGTTAAATCCGTTGGATCCTGTCACCCGGATGTCTGAATTATCCAAACTGCTGCTGTTGACAGCAACGTTGTCGCTGTAGTCTACCGTAAAAGTTACTGTAGTGCCCCCACTGACGATAATGTTGGTAGCGGCTAGATTGGAAGCAGCAGGCAGGATCGTATCGGCTGTAATGTCGATGGTGAAGGCTTGGGCTGCGGAAGTTTCTACACCGTTATTCTCAATACCCCCGCTATCCTTTAACGTCGCAGTGACAGTTGCAATGCCACTGAGACCGGAGGCCGGGGTGTACGTGAGGTTGCCCCCTGCGTCGATCGCAGGCTGCACGGTAAATAGAGTGTTATTGTCGTTGCTAAGGTTGAAGCTAACGGTTTGAGTGGATTCGTTGGCAGGGCCCTGAGAGATGATTGTTGCCCAGTTGTTGACTGTTTGCGCTCCCCCACCTGCGATCGCGCTTGAGTCTGCCCCTTTAGTAAAGGAAGGTGCGTCGTTGACAGGATTAACGGTAATTGTTGCTGTCTCGGATGCTGTACTGAAAGCTGCTAACCCCCCCATACTGCTGGCAGTCGAAATATCAGCCGTCCCGCCGTTCGTGAGGGGAGTACCGCTAGAGTTAGTCGTCGTTCCATCCCATGCCTGATAAGTGATATTGGCACTGCCGTTGTAGTCAGCATTGGGAACAAAGCGGATGCTGGCATTGCCTGCTAGCAGTCTCGCTGCTGCTGTTGACGGTGTGCCGAATGCCGTCCAAGTCGAACCGCTATCAGTTGAATATTCCCAACTGCCGTTAGTATTGTCTGTCCCCGTGACTGCAATTCCTCGAGTGTCGGCGGTGTCGGGATCTGTAACTGCACCTGCAATTAAAGCAGAAACTAAGGTGCCGGTGTTGCTAGCAGAAGGTACATCTTCGTTAATTGCTGTTAGTACCCGGGAACCGCTGTTGTTGAGTACAGGTGCGTTGTTGGCTGCAAAGGCTGCGAATCTGGTGGGAAGGGGAAAAGGGTAGCCAAAATTGTTGTCGCTGACAAGAATGAGCGATCGCTTCCCAGTTGCCGTTTGAGAAGGCCCAAATGTCATCCCTTCAAAATTGTCTACAAGTGGCGGAGATCCTGTAATTGAAAAATAAGCAACAGTAGCGATCGGAGTTTTCGATACCGGTGTAATGCTAGCAACACCAGAAGCAATCAAGCCAGTATTGCTTTGAATGTCAGTCGCACCGTTTAAAGAAATTTGATAAAGGTTCAAATCGCCTGAAGCCGGCGGGTTGAAAGAACGTTCGAGAACCAGCAGCGTATTATCATCAACGGCCAGCATTTCAGAAATGCCGTTGCCTGGATCGGTGTTGTAAAGAAATTCCCCGTTTGCGGTGTTTGTGCTTAAGTCATATCTTAAAATTCGCGATCGCGTCCCAGCCATTGTAGTTGAAGCAGCGCCGTCTTGTTCAAGAGCATTTTCTGTTGCTGTAAACAGAAAACTTTGACTGGGAGTAATGGTCAGACTTTCAAAACCTTGATTGTTGCGGATGCCACTGTTAGCATCTGCTGATACGTCGTATTTGGGAGAAGGAATAGTCAGTGGTGGTAAGTTGTTTTGAAATCCTGTTGCAATGGCGAAGCTATTGATAAAAGGCTGGGTATTTGTCAAGAAATTTCCTTCAGAAGAGACGAAGACATTGCCGCCGATGAATCCAATGCCCTCTGTATCCGATGTATCTGGGGGAAAGGGAGGCGGATTGCCAATCGGTGTCACGCCTGTAAAAGTCACTCCTCCTGTTGCCAAGCTACCCGAACTCACATTAGGTATAGTGACGGTGTAAAAGCGAGACGGGCCGGGACTGCCAGAAATATTGCGGCCGTCGGAGATAGCGTAGTAAGTGTTGTTTCCCGCGTAGGTAAGGCCAGATAGTCCACCTACCTGGTTTCCGGAAGCATCAGTTGTATTTGCCGGAAATTGTGCTTGTCCCAAAAATTGTAGGCCGAACACAAATTGATAGCTGGCCATTGTTGCTGGGTCGATCGCCAACCCAGAGGACACCGCTCCCGTTGTATAATCGAGCTGCCAGTCTCCGCCCATAGCGGAACTGCCGATCGGCGTTCTAGAAGCAGCAATTTTTGCCTTGGTTAGCTGACTCAGTTGCTGCACAAAGTTAGCGCCCTTCTCCCCCGCCGCTACATCGCACCCATAAAGCAAAATCTCTCCACTGTCTGCCAGCGATCGCGACCAAAGCTGCAATTCTTTGGCATAAGTTTTTAAATTTGTCAAGTTTAGATCGATCGCGCCTAGCAGCAAACTCGCGGGGCGACCGTGGGAGAGGATATGAATGCTTTTTATATTGCTGCGACTCGCTAGCGCGGTCGTGATTTGTTCTAGTCCATCCCGCGCCCCATCCAGGGTAATAACTTCTGTCCCCGCTGCGATACCGTTGCGGAGAGTTTCGCCATCGGGAAGGGCAGAGTCGAGAAAGGCGATCGAACTAAAAACTGAACTGATAAAATTTGGCATAATACGCCTTTGGTTAGATGACGGTAGGAAAATTAAAGTGTGTAGAGCTTAGCAAATTTAAAGATTGAATGTCATCAGTAAAATTAAAAATCAAGACGAATGATACTAATTTTCCGTGAACCTGCCACAGAGGCATCTTGATAGGAGCGGGTTTAGCCAATAATTCCTTTAAAAAACCGACAATTCCGGTACAAAACCCGCCCTGGTCAAGGTTCGATCGCCAAAAGTTCTTCAGCAACCAATCCTTTCGGAATTGCGAGTACAGCAGCTTGAGTGCGATCGCGCACTTCTAACTTTTGCAAAATTGCGTGTACATGAACCCGCACCGTACCCGGAGCAATGTACAATATTTGTGCAGCTTCCTGATTGCTTTTCCTCCGCAGATAAAGCCAAGATTTCCTGTTCTCGTTTCGTCAGCGGATTTTCCAAAACTTCTGATTTTGACCCAACTTTTACAGGTTCAGGATTAGTAAAAACCGCATTAATTTCCGCAGTTCCTGCCTTATAACACCACGAAGCACGCGCTGCTACCGATCGAATTACCCAAACAAAGTTTGCGCCACAACTGCCTTGAGGCAATATCCCTGAGATGCCCCTGAAATAAACCTTTCAACTATTAACTATTTGGGGTGATTTTAAATATATTTGACTACAAAAAATAGATAATTTTATGTTTAATATAGGCCGATTTTAATCTAGTTATTCCGTAAAAAAGAACTATTGCCGAAGCTCGATTACTGAGTTGGAATAAAATTTTTATATCAAGTGGAGTACAATTTTTTACATTGACTGCAGGCAAGTATAATAGAGAGTTTAAATGAAAGTTCATCACTCTATGTGTAAATGTAAAGTGCTGAGGGAGCTAAAATTATGATTTTTATGAATTCAACGTCTGAATAATATGAATTGACATGACAGTGAGCGGGTTATTTAATTGTAATTAGGCGGAGCGATAGAGGTCAATTTCAGATTAGCCGTTATTCAGGAGACTGAAGCGATGCAGTTACAATTTAGCAACAAACAAATAATCTGGAGCAGTTTGCTGTGCTTTTCGGCAATGGCATTTCCCCTAGCGAGCCAAGCTATAACAGTACAAGAAGTACCTAATCCCCGTCAAGTAAATAACTTGACGGGGTGACAACCCCGTCAAAACATTGATAAAATAAAGGACATAGCCCTTAGACCCCTCTGAAAAAACGGT
>NZ_JAUBRN010000038.1:0-69699 GCF_036701875.1 Microcoleus sp. MON1_C5
CAAAAGCATCGGAGTTAGAGTTGTCACAATCTGAGCTAGAAACAACCGCACCTGCAACGAGTACAAAAGCATCGGAGTTAGAGTTGTCACAATCTGAGCTAGAAACAACTACACATGGAACTCCTACCACAGCAATTGAGTTAGAGTTGTCACAATCTGAGCTAGCAGCAACCGCACCTGCAACTCCTGCAACAGCCAATGAGTTAGAGTTACAACTGTCAATCCTGCCTGAAAGGAATGAAACTCAGTGGCAAAAAGTGCGTTCGCATCTAGCAGTCGAGTACAGTTTACCTTTAGAGTTACTCGATTTATTGCACTCTCATTCTTGGCTGTATGCCGGCTCAGAAAAGGCTGTCTTTACAGGACGGACGCTTGAGGGGGAAGCCCGGTTCGCTTTTGTTCTTGATGAAAGAGGCAACTTTACTACAACGCATCCCTTGTCATCTGAAGCTGCTTTCTGGGTAGCGACTACTGGAGAAATTGAGCGAGCTGTGATTGCCTGTAACCCAATCGAAGCCCTTTCAATTTTGCTTATTGAACAGGATAACTCTACAACAGCACCAGCGACACTTTACCTAGGAATTGAACGAGCTTCACAACTGCCTATACAATTCTTACAAAAACTCGATAGCGTTATTATAGCGATTGCAGAAGATTATCAGCTCGCTCGAAATTCGATCTCGCTACTACCGGATGCAGAACTTGTCAATCCACAGTCAAGTTGGAATGATATCTGGATAGAATTAATTGAGCAAGAACAGCAAAAATTTCAACCAAATAACCAACCTTATAAACAGCGCATCCCAGACCTTGAACTGGATTAGCTTTTACAGCTTTAAAAATTGATACTACTTACGCAACTGAGGAATTTTTAGACTATAGCGTTTACTATAGTCATGAGGTACAGTAACAACAATGAGCAAACCAGTTATGAATATCTTTTTTAGTAACTTGTAGCATAGCATCTGTAATTGCATCAATTAAGTCTAAATAATTTCTGGCTTTAAGTTTTCTTAACAGAAATTTCACTTTTGACCAAAAATTTTCTATCGGGGAAAACTCGGGAGAGTAAGGAGACAAATAAATTAACTTTGCTCCTGCCTCTTCGATAAATTTTTTCACCATTTCTCCGCAATGAATTTTAGCATTATCCATAACTACACAAGCACCTTTCCAAAGTTTAGGGACTAATTCTCTCAGGATGAATGCTTCAAATGTTATTCCATTTACTGCACCATAAATATTCCTTGATACCACCAGTTCTGTACTAGATAAAGCAGATATCAAAGAAATATTGGTTCCCCTTTTTAGTGGTTTTTCTCCTCTCGCTCTTTTACCTTTTAAGGCTCTTCCATATAGTCGTACCATTGCTAGATTAACTCCTGATTCATCTATAAAAATCAGGTCTTCTGCCCTAATATCCCTGATTTTATCCCAAAATTCTACTCGGGCTTTTTGAACTCGTTCGCTTGTTTTCTCTGCCGCATAGAGTGTTTTTTTTTGAAAGTATAATTGAGTTGATTGCTAATTCTTCCCATGGTCGATATACTTACTTTTATTCCGGTTTTTAACTCAAGCATTTCAGTTAGTTCTTTTAAAGTTGCATCATTATTCTCTTCTATTATTTCCACTAAAGTCACTAATTGTTCGTTATTTAATTTGCTGGGTGGACTTCCTCCTTGAGCAAGAGGACTTATATCTCCTGTCTCTTGGGCTCTTTTTAGTAATTTTTGAACAAAGCTCTTGGCTACCTTAAAACGTTCTGCTAGTTTTCTTATTGAAATATTTTCTTGTTCTCTCACTTCTATTATTTTTTTTCTAAAATCTAGTGAATACGGTTGCATTGATGATTTTCCTCTCAATAGTTTTACTTTACTAAGTGTACCTCATAGCTGTGAAAAACGCTATATTTTAAAGAAAAGATGCGAAGCGTCTATCGATAAAATTATCAGCAATTCTGAAGAAATTTATATTAGAGTTAGCAAAAAATATCCTGAAAATCCTGAAGAAGCAAAGCTCTTTGAAGAAAATAATCGACGAGTTTTGTTTACAGAATGGTGGAACCAAAAATGGGAAATAATTAGAGCTGACTTACAAAAATATTACGAACATTCTGTTGTCAATAAACCCTTAGAGAGTTCAAGTGCTAACTCATTCACTCAAATAGAAAAATTTAGAGAGCGATATTTACAAATCGTTGAGGCAGAAATGAAGAAACTTAGGGAGGAAACATTTAAAAAGAAAGATACGATTTTTCTTGCTAACTCAAATCCCGAGTTCGATCGCATGAAAGCCAATTTTGCTTTGCGTGATAGTTTGTACGGCGATATTAGTAAGCTTTTATCTTCAATTGCTCATCAACTTGCTTTAGAACTTAAGGATGAAGCCTTAAAATTAGTTGACTACATGACAAGTTTATTATGGGAAAGTAACCAAGTAAAATTTAGGCTAATTGAAAATTCAGAGGAGTATTTTTTAGCAAAACTCGAAAATAGTTTAAGCGTATTATTTTTACGCTTTGCCCGTCCAGTTGCTGAAGCGCTGATTCGTGGCCCTGTAAATAGTGATACTCGAAATAAAATAATAAAAAGTTTAGGGGTAGATATTGAAATTGTTGATAACTACTATAGTGGCGAAGAAGCTGCCTTTAAAATTCTCAAAAAATATGTAAAATATGGATCTGATTTACTATTTAATCCTGAGCTTCGGCAACAAGTCTTAGGAGTGGCAGGAGTAGCGACACAAATTGCTGGAATAGCAACGCAAATAGTGGTAGAAGTTTCTACAGACCTGACATCTCCACAAGACTCTGTAGCTTTTGAGGTAGAGAATGATATTAATGCGTTTGAAGAATACCTACGCTATGCAATTTTCGGTGCCTCTGGTTTCGAGTCATACTGTATTCAAGAACTGAAGGGTTTAGTCGATAGTTTTAGAGAGAAAGAAGGTACTTGGACTGGCGTAGCTCTCAATGAATGGTTGCAAGGAAATCCAATTCTGTTTGCTGAGATACCTGATAACTTGAAGTCAAAAGAATCGAATTTAGAAGTTAGCGAACGATTAAGGCAATTATCTATTGCCTTGAAAAGAAGTCGTTCTTAGCAGCCCTAGTAAAATAACTGCGAACCGTGATAAAGTAGTTTTTCCAGCAGATTTACTAATAGCTCTACCATTTCGAGATACACCGGTAAACTCTCGACAATGGGGTTATGGATGGGTGTAATCTTTTCGGATGGCAGTGTCTAATGTCTAATTCGGTTATTACAATCGTTAATTATGTGGAGCGGGTGATCTACAAAACCTGCTGAAAGGAGAATTGTTGACAATGTGGCTTAAATTTGGTGTTGCTCCCACCGGAGAACTGGCGAGCATTGATGAGGTTGTGCGCGGAAAAACTCAGCTAACTTGCCTCTACTGCGGTGGCGGATTGACAGCGAAAAAGGGTTCGGTGAAAGAACATCACTTCGCCCACACCGAGGAAACTTGCAAGCCCGTGTCGCAGCGGATTAAAACCAAAGCTTTCCCATCGCTGCCTCTCTATGATAATTTCAACATACAACTTAAGGGTGAGGAATTAGAACAGTTGAAGGTGCTCTGGAAAGAGTACGGCGCACAGGATTACGCTATTCCCAAAGACTTGGTAAACTTTCGATGGCAATTGAAAGGATTGTTGGAATCAGAGGGCGATCGCACTTATCACTTTACCGATTTGGGTAAAATCCCCGTCGGCGCACTTCCCCTGGTGTTGTTCAACCAAGTCCAAGAACCTTTGCTGGTGTCCGAGCTAGCTTCATTGGAAAACTCTGTAGAGATTGCTTTATCTGCGGGTTTATCTTGTTTGGAAGAACGGCGGGCTGATTTGCTAATTTATCGATCACAGCTTCGTCGGATTTTGGTGAATTCGCTCTATTTCCTTGAAGTCAAAGCTGACGGCAACATATTCTATAAAATTGGAGTGACAACTCGATCGATCGAGGAACGCATCGCGGAAGTGCAGCGGGATGTGAGAGCGCATTACTCGGATGTCGCCGTCAGCTTGCTGGGACTGTGGGAACACCGGGGGAATGTGGAGCTGTACTTCAAACATCGGTACAAAGCGTTTAATTACCGCATTGGGAAACTGACGGAATATTTTGCGTTTCCGAACGTCAAGGCTGTTCTGAATGATTTGTATGAGATGAAGCCCAGAACGTTAGGTAATGTTGAGGTCGATGTTCTCAGCTTGTGCGATCGATCTCCGCGTTAAATCGCCACCAAGTTTTGAAGCTATTAAATGAACATTGGTCACAATTCCGTCGTCTGAACAATGCAGACTCGGCGTTAGTAAAGCCTGATAATTTTGTTTTAAACGGAACTTCCCCCGCCTGCTCGCTATCGTTCCGGCCCAAACCAATAGGGGGTGAGACTTTCCGGGTTTTGAAAAATCTTTTACATGACTACAAGTCCTGAAAACGCTTATGTAGCGCGGTTTTTTTTCCATAGATTTAGTCTGTGTCTGAAACCAAAACCTGTATTTGTTAGGGGTCGCGTCCCTGCGTCAGGGAGAGCGCGCTGTAAAGCAGCGTGTGCTTTACAGAGACGGGACATGAGAAGTATTAGAAGAGCTAATAAACAGAGGGCTAGAACAATATGAAACTCCCGCTTTGCCAGCAACAGCAGCAAAAACCAAGCGTAGCAAGGCAGATTAACCCGCAATTTACGCCCATATCACAAATGGGTCAAAAATGAAGCGTTTGTGATATGGGCGTGGAAGTGTAGGGGATGTTGGAAGTGATCGGCTTCTCAACTTTTTCACTATATTTTTGAACAGCTTAAAAACTTACTTTGAATAATTAACTCTATATTGCAACGGTCAATCGGACTTTTTCACTACTTAGTCCATATTTTTTTCTGGAGGTAACAACCCCATTAGAGGCTAGACAAGGTAAGGCGTTGACCCACTTGTACTTTTTTAAAATAAGCCCCTTCAAACGAGCGACGACTTATTATAAATTATATTACTTCTATTTTATCAGACGCATTTCCAACAACACTTAACTCGTACTCAGTTTTTAGTCTTAAGTATCCTGCTCAATCTACTGCAATCGTCCAGACAAGTTAAGTTGGAGCAATTAGCCCTCTGGTTTCCCTACCCGATTACCGCCGAAAGCCGACATCGGAAATTACAAAGGTTCTTGAATTTACCTCAATTAACCGGAACGCCCGATTGGGTATCTCCTGATAACTTATTGGTTAACCACCTATTGCCAAGTGGGTCAGACTTTATCAACTGTCATCAATCGCACCCAATGGAGATATATAAACATACTGTTGGTTTGCCTAGTGGCAAGAAGAGAGCTATCCCTTTATCCTGGTCACTGTTACCCAAGCCTTGAAGTAGTAATTTGACAGAAAAAAGGAATGCGATCTCAGAAATTTTACCGCTCTTGAAAGATTATAAAGTAGTGGTTTCAAGAGACACCTAAATTTTGCTTGATTGAGCGGGCTACCTGTGTCAGGGAGACAGGTGTATATTTTTGTTTACGGCTTAAATGCTCTCTTTGTATCGAAATCTAACCTCAAATTAGCCAGCCGTTGAAGGAGGTAAGATTAGTTCCCAAAAAAATCTCTATTTCCCTAAAGTCTAAGTCAGAAAGACTCAACCCATAGGGGGAGTTGATGGGACTTGTAAGGGGTAAAAATTATCTAGGCATATCGGTTAACGAGGGTTGATTTATCCTGACAAGTTTAGGCTCTCTAAGCGATTGCAATCGCTGCTTACTCTTCATCGGATGGAAATTGAAAACAGTTTCCTTGATTAGAGAAGTGGAGGTTATTATTTAGAGTGAACAGGCTTAAAAGGGAAGCGACTGATGGCTCTCATTTTATTAATAGCACTCGCTTATAGTAATGCTGCCGTTCAAGAGAAAACGCTAAAGTTAAATCGCTCAAAAAGTATAGTCTTCACTCTAAAGAATCAAAAAAAAAGTATCAGAGACGGAGTGCCTTTGGCAGCGGTCTAGATAGCCAACAAGGGGTTACATACCTAAACAAATATACCGGAGCAGTTCAAGACTTAATGAAATTAACCCCGAATAAGCGCCACTTTTATCAAGAGAGATGAGGGCTGTAACTCACATTATGTCTAACTCTTAGCTCTCTTTTTTACCTACCAGTATGTTTTCTTAGTCAATTACCTGTTTATCTATACTTGTCACAAAACTTAGTAAATACACCTGAAAAAGTTCAATATTCGCTCTGTTGGTATTTTGAAAAAAACCTGCTAAATTGAGCTTATTATCTGCCGCTCCTACCTGCTAAGGGTATAGAATATGATGTGAGAATTGGTAGAAAGTAAAGTTAAGAAGGTGCTTATGCTGCTTCCATGTACCAGGCAATTGAGAGTGACTCTTGCGCTCTCGCCGGAATTAACCAAGGCAATTGATGAATATGCAGTGCCTTTTGAAGTGTCTCGATCTGCCTTTGTAGAGGAGGCAATGTGGCTTTACCTAGATCACCTAGATAAATACGCCAATTCGGGCGCCAAAGTACAATCTCATAACAAAGAAGCACTGACAGCATAAGGCTTTCAGTGCTTCTATTGTTAGATAAAATAAACCTTTAACGTTTGTCGATCAAACTTGCCAGAGAGACGACAAACGTTAGCAAATCAGTCATGTCGACAGCAAATCAGTCATGTCCACCTCGCTAAGAGTTACTCTAATAATGCCACATTTTGAAAAAAGAACAAAGCGCGTCTTGGGCGTTGTTTTGACGGTTGATGCTATAGATGATAGCGCTAGCTGTAGCGGTACTATTAAGCAAATTGTGAAGTTTAACGCTACCCATAGCGTAAAGAGCCCTTTCGATTCCGTCTATGACTCAATCATAGCGCGATCCTCCCTAACTACGATACTTAATCGGGAATTCGCTGCTATCAGTTTTGAAGCGATCGGGGGATTAGCGTAATGGTAGCCAATTTTTCTAAAAAATCAGGCAGCTTAATCCCTGTCACTAAAGCAAACCCTTGCCCGCACTGTGGTAAACCAGACTGGTGCTACTCGATCGGCGAGCTTTCAGTCTGCAACCGTGACCAACCGCCCGCTACGGGTTGGGAAGTTACAAGCAAGACTGACAAAGATGGCCACTTCTACTACGCCCCAATTCAAGAGCAAAAGCCAATCCGCCCAGCGGCAACTACTTATTACTACTATCGAGCTCAAGACGGTTCCCCGCTTGTTAGAGTCAAGCGAACCGATTTTGGTGATGGCAGAAAAAAGAAGTTTGAGCAAGACCGATGGGACAAAGACAACAAATGCTGGTTGTCTGGCTTAGGAAAGGAAGGTGATCCAACTAAGGTTGACCGCGCTAGTATCCGGATTTACCGATATGCCGAGGTGCAGGAAGCAAAAGCAAGGGGGGAGCTAATTGCCCTCGTTGACGGCGAATCTTGTGCTGACACTTTGTGGGATTTAGGTCTGGCCGCCACTACCAGCATCGGCGGTATGGGTAACTGGGGAGATTCCAACACAAGTGATTTAGATGGCGCGAAAGTTGTCGTTATTGTCGTTGACCGGGATATACCAGGGATTGAGGACGCGGCGAAGGTTTCCGAACACTTCCCAGAGGCTCAATGGCTTTATCCTTACCCCGAATCGAAAGCTTGGGACAATCCACCGAAAAGCCAAGGATTGGATATCAAGGATTGGATTGAGAGTCAAAGCTTGAGTGCAGCGGATGTGCTCGCGACGATCGGAGAGAAGAAAGTTTTGCAAGTTTCAAGCGCAAAACCAGACTCGATCGGCGAGACAAACAGCAATGTAGTCCCTCTTTTCCCCCCCATGCTTTTTGATCTGAGAGCGGAACTTACCAAGCTCATCAAAATGGGTACAGCCGGATCGGAACTTACGGAGGCAATATTTGGCTTAGCTAACGGTGGCAACCCTCAAACAATTTGGCGCATCTATTACGAAATTTTGGAGGAAACTGAACGTGCCGATCAGCGACTCGATCGAAAAAGAGACGTAGAAAATTTACAGAAAATCAGCAACCGCCGCCTGACACTTGAAAATTACCTGCACCCGTCGCTAGCAGAACCTATCAAGAAAGTTGCGACATGGATGGGAGTAGATCCTGAAGCTGTGTTAACCCACTTGCTGCCGATCGTCGCAGGATTAATCAATCCCAATTCCCGTGTCGTTGCAAAGGAATGTATCAACTTTGTCGAACCCTTCTTGATTTATTCTGGCGTCGTAGCACTTTCTGGTGCGCGAAAAACTCCGACATTGAATATTCCAAAAAATCCCTTGGTTCGACTTCAAAGCGTTGAAGATGCACGGTATCAGCAAGCCATTCAAATATATGACACCGAAGTTCAGACGCTCAAAGCAACGCAGGGTCAGGGACAAAGAAAGGATAGTAGCGGTGAGTTGCCACAAAAACCGAACCCGCCTCGTGAGCTCTATCTGGATAACGCCACTGTCGAAGCTGTGGACAAGGTAAAAGGGCAACAACCAGACCACGGTTTAACGTTAATCAAAGACGAGCTTAGCGGGTTATTTGCCTCACATGGCGCTTACAAGGGTGGCAAGGGTGCTGATAAAGAAAGCTATTTGTCAGGGTGGAACGGTGGCGGTGTCAAGAAAAATCGATCGGGTGATGGTTCTCGCGTTAGTCTAGCTCGTGATTCCCTGTCAATCACTGGAGGCATTCAACCTGACACACTTCGCGCTCTACTAGGAGACTTTAGCGACTCTCAAGGGGAATGGGCCCGCTTCCTTTGGTATCATATGCCGATGCGGCCGTACAAGATACCGCGCGACGATACGCGCTACGACTTAGGCAATTTACTAGAGGGTATCTACAAGAAAATTGATGCTCTGCCTGTCCTTAAGCTTCATTTCGACAAGCAAGGTCAAACTTATTGGGATGACTGGCACGATAAAAAAGATGAACAGAAGCGCGCCGAGGCTAGACCAGGGTTGCAGGCGGCGATCGCAAAAATGCCCGGTCAATCGGTGCGATTAATTGGCTTGCTGCACGTTCTTTGGGAAGTAGCCAGCGGTTCTGCTGATGTCCCGGAAGAAATTCCACTGTCGATTGTGAAGTCTGGATGCCAACTTGCCGAGTTTTATTTGGGTCAAGTAACGCTCCTGCAATCACAGGGGGATGCTGATACTGGTGAGTTGTCGCCTATTTTCAAGAAACTCTTAGATAAGGTAGCCGAATTTAAATCCCTCACAGCAAGGCAGGCCATACAAACCATAAGGGATCTCAAGCAAACTAAGGCTCTCAAGGTTCGTGAGTTTTTTACTGAGTTAAAAGTGATGGGTTTAGCTGAAACTCAAGGCACGGGTACGCGGATGGTACTTGTGCAAAAAGTGTTGACAAACTCTGAAGAGTCTCAAAAAGACCAAAACCCCTATTCTGTGGATATTTCAGAAAATAACACTTCTAAAGTGTTGGCAAGTGTAGACAAAGTGTTGGCAAGTAATTTACAACCTCAACCTCATACGGAATCAGGATTTCAAGATGTAAAACATCAAAGTGTTGACACTGTAGACGCAATCGAAACTTTTGATTTAAGCCCCCCATCACCAGAGCTAGTTGAACCAATTGGCTTAGGGGAGGATAAACAAGTTAGTGAGATTTCTAAGGAAGTTGCCAACACGCCAACACTTAGCGCTAAAACCTATATTGAGCAAGCGGTAGAAGGTGTTGGCAAAATGTCTACAGTTGATGCCAACACTTTTGAAATTGCCAACACTTCGCCAACAGTCCCGCCGATTGCAGATGAGTTATCAAGTTTTGCAATCATCAAAAACATTCGAGAAGCCATTGCCACCATTGACTGCGCTGCTGCACGAGAAGCTTGGCAGAAAATCAAGAACTCGCCAACTCAACAGGAAGCGGTAAAAGCCAAGTTGAGCGAGGAAGAAGTCCTCAACTTCAAACTCCTGGTAGCGACTGGCTGGCTCAAGGGTACGCAGGTACGGTACACCGGAACGAAATTTGGGGAACAGTACGCGGGTGTCAAATTAACGGTTGATGATATTCGCAACCGGAACGGAATCACCTGCCGGAAGGCTGACGGCAGCTACACCGCCGACCTGGATAAGGAGGATTTAGAGAAGCTTGAGCAGCCGGAGGTGACTGAGGATGCCGAATAATCTAATTGCCACCCGATCGCCCGCACAGACCGACCCCGCCACGCACCTCGAATGTCTTGGCTTTATCCGGGCCGCCATCTCCACTGCCGATCGTCAAACAGCCCAAGACGTAGCAGCAGTGCTCAAAGTTTGCTACCAGAACGGCTATGTCGATCGAGCAAAAATCTGGGCCGACCTCACCCAAACCGAATAGCAGCAATTCCAAGCTTTGCTAGTCCCGATCGCCCACCACTTCGCCAACAGAATCAAACAGGCGATCGCCTGGAATTCGCCCGGAGTTGCGTTGGGTATTGATTGCGATTTAGAAGCGGCGATCAACCGTGGCGAATTGGTGGCGGCGGATGTGGTGGAAGTTGTCGGCGATCGGCACTTCCTAGATTTTCAGGAATTGGTCGCGCGTTGCCCAAAATATTTTACCGAACTCCCCGCACCGTCGATCTAAGCCGTCACCAAAAAAATTAGCTGATTTTTTGTGTGCCCTAAAGTCAGGGGTTTGCAGTATAAAATCAGGCGTTTGCAGTACAAAATCAGTGAGATACAGGTATTTGTAGGGGCTGCATTTTACCTGTATTTACCTGAAAATATCCTGCTTTCCGTCTGCAATTTCCTGCCAAATTACTGCCTTTTTGTGGTGTTCGTGTCTTGACCTGTTGGGACTGGTTATGGCTGTTCTTGATTAGTAGCAAGCAATGGTTTTGTCCGTACAAACCGGACTTTTACGTGCTGACCAAAAATAATGCACCCTGATGAATGGGGCATCCTAGGTGTCAAGGGGCTTGAGTGTTACCCGCTCTCCGACTGTGCCGATTGCTCACATTGCTCCTGTTGTTGTGACAACTTCGTAGCAGCACTAACGTCAATTCCTCCCGTCACACCTGGGTAGCGAGCGACTTGAGGGACAGCTCGATCGCCCACGACGGAGCTGATAGAATCAAACAGGCGATCGGCTACCCATCTCACGCCGTAGCTTAAGCTATTGAGGAGGATTTTGCGGAGGCAACCGACGCGGGCTTTTCTTGCATCCACCGATGTTTTGGCGATCGTCGGCTGCTGGTTGATTCCTCGGTAAATCGATAGTGAATAAGGAAGCCACTATTTCTATAAAGGGATAGGCGGGGATACAAGCCATTTACCCCAAATTGGCTTGCTAACTGATTTGGCTGAAATCCTTGCTAAGCGAGGCTTTCAGCCCTGTTCGCAAGTTTCTGCACAATTGCTACTCAAATCTCTCTCACTGCTGGGCTTCAGGTTTAGGTTCCTTCGGTTTTTTCTCAAAGACTTGGATATTCGGGTCTGATACCACAAAGCCGTTAGAGGTAGATTCACCCATTTTGCCACCGATAGCAGCCACCCATTGGGGATAGTTGGTAGCAGCATCTTCAAGCTTCTTCCATATTTTTGGCTTAACAGTAACGGACACTACCCGACCGTCGCAGTCAAGCTCAAAGGTTTTCCAGTTGTCTTTGTTAGTCTCTACGTTGTTCGGTAGTTCGTTAATTTTGATGATCAGTTCAAGCTTGCCAATTGTCATAGGTAGTTTCGTTGGTTTAATGCGTTGCTTTTTTGGTACTTTGTCAGCTTTGTATATTTTCCAGCCTAGGGAGGGAAATCGCTACAGCTTTATCGGGCTAATGTTGATTTAGTAAGTTATAATAGCTTGTATGTCGCTAATTTTTTATAAATTCCAGTGCTTGCTGCTTGACAAACAGCATCCCACTATCCGAACTCAGCACTCATAACTTTCTTTAAAATTTCGACAATAACCTTGGCTGGCGAGCGTTGGCTTCTTCAACGCTTTACAGCCAATAACTAAATAAAATATCAATCCTGACAGGAGTTCCCCCGAACTCCTTTTTTTGTGTTTATTTTTACGTCGAATTCAATTGAAAGTTTGTTCACCCAAGCAAAAAGGAGTTTTTGACATGGCTAAGCCAAAACATAAAAGTATGCGGAATGTCCCCGAAATGTACGACGAAATCAAAAAAAATTATGGCCTAAGCCTCACACCAAGGGCTATCCACCTACTGGATGTTCATGCACAAAAAAAAGGCCTTTCTCGGTCAGAAGTTGTTGAGCAATTTGCTAGAACACTGGAGCAGTTACCAGCTCATTCACCAACCCAAACTAATCCTTAGTCCTCAACCCCAACTTTCCTACACTCCAGCCCTTTTTTAGCATCACTGATTGCACTATGAATCTTTTTATCCCCAGAACCACACAACTGTATTTTGGCTATCAAATACAAAAGCTAAAAGAGGCTAATTTGCAAAGGTTAGCTATTAAACAAGAGCTAAGTTTTGCTAGTTTTAGCCAGCGGATTGGTTGGAGTGCGGTGTCGAGCTTCTACCTTACTAAGCATAGCAAGGTGTTAGCTCCTATGCCTTACCTAAGCTTTTTTGAGGTTATAAGTAGCCAAAAACTTATTTATAAACTAAGCTGGCTTTTAAGAAAAAAAGCCTTGGTCTATAAGGTTTACAGCCGACCGCCACCTAACATAAAAACTACAGTAAAGTTATGATTTACTGTAGTTTTTGCTATTGTTTGAATGAGAGCCAGTTTCTGAAACCCTCTTTTCAAAGCTTCGTAGCAGTGCCACAAGACCTAAACCAGAATACCTTCATTTTACGAGGACTTATAACAATGAAAAAAAATCTCTCTTTGACCGATATTCTCGGTTTGTATGCTACTCACATTCAGAGTAAGCACCCGCGAAAGAAAGCGCAAGAAATTATCGCTCAAACTGAAACGGCTATCAACCGTTACACTTTGCCAGGATGGGGCTTGGAGCCTTTCAAAGGTCGCAGGCCCACGCGAGTTGAAATAGACAGGGCCACGACCTTTAAAAAAGGTATAAACGTTGAGCAATTCACAACTGCGAAGGAAGCTCAAGAAAAAGCTTTTGAACTGCTGCAACCCTCGGATAGTAGTAAGGAGGTTTATAGCTGCCGACTTAAGGAACTTGTTTCTTGGTCTAGCCAGGAAGGCTGGTGGCCGGGAAATACCTTACCTGAGAAATCTGTTGATTGCTGCGGAGGTCGTCGCCGTCGAGGCTATGGAATTATGGCGAAAACGCTACTGACGAGTCGCTCTGCTTTGCCGCCTTACGGCTTGCAACCAGAGCAAGTGTCAGAGAAGTTAAAAGCTAAAACTGAACTGTTCTACAAGTTTCGTACCTCCGCCCACTGCCCGGGTAGATTAGAAGACCCGGTGAAAACTACAGCCTGCAGCGACCAAATTGGTTTGGTTCTTCACTTGCTGGGCTGGTTCCATCACTACCGGGGAGTGCCGTTGGACGAGCTGTCTTTGAATACTTTAATTCCGCCGGTTGAACTCAAGTATGCGGCTTCTAAGGAAGCTGCGGCCATAATGGCTGCTAAGGCAGGGGAGTATGTAGATTGTTGGGTCTGCGAATTCAGCAACTTTTTGATCGAGGAGCGGGGTGCCAAAAGCCCCCACACTCGCAAAAATTACCTCTGTGCGCTGCTGGCGGTGGCGAAGTTTCAATACCACAATGAAATCACTTCTAGCGATTACAGCGAAGTGCCTGCAGTGAAGGTTTTGCGCGGACGGCTGTCACTGGGAACTAAGGAGTTGAACAACCACATCCCCGTGGCGGATATTGATAAGAAGTGGCTGGATTTGCCGCAAGTTTTGGAACTAATTGTCGAACCGCTGCGCGATGAGTGCCAACCGAAGTTGGCGTGTGGTTCTCCGAGGTCTCTGAAGGCGACTGCTTACAGCTTCCAGCGCTACTTGCTTTGGGGGTGTTTCACTTATAGCCCTCCCCGGCGACAGCAGGAGTTTAGGGAGCTAAAAATGGCTCTTGAGTGTCCTGTGAAGCGGCCTGTGGATGTACCTGCTGACGGTTTGTACCAGCCTCTACCGACGGGTCGTAACCGTGACAGGAATTGCGGTTATCTGTCTAGGACGCCGGATGGCCGCTGGTTCAAGGATGTAACGTCGGAGTCTTACAAAACCGGTAAGACTTACGGAAACCAAGAGTTGGAGATTCCCAACGTGCAGTTCCCTGACGGGCGCTGTTTCTACGATTATTTGGAAGCATGGCTTTATGGCTATTATAAGATGCCGGATGGGAGTTGGCGCTCCTGCGGGGCAGCTTTCAAACCAGGTGAGCAGGAGGTTGGGCGTTTGTGGCCGGGTCGCTTGCAGTTCGAGGCGGTGGGTGAATTCGTTTTTGTGCGGCATAATGGCACGCCTTTTGCTGAGGACAGTATGGCTAGCTATATCAGCACGGCTGCTCATGCTTTAACGGGGCAGCGATTGACTCCTCACTTGCTGCGGGACATTTTTGCGACTCATTTTTTGGATAACGGAGCGTCTGACTCGGACATTGCTTCTCTGGCTTATGGCATGGGTCATAGCCCGCAGATTCTCCGGGCGATTTACGACCGCCGCCGGCCTGTGCAGAAGCACAGACCGATTCAATTAGCGGTTATGGAGCTAGTCCAGAAGTCTTTGCATCCCGACTCAACTTCTGACTAGCAAAGTGTAATTCGCTTTCCCCTGCATCACCGTGCAGGGGTTTTTTTTACTGTTTTTCTGGCTTTAATTACAACGGGACTTACGCAAGTTACGCCACACAGGTCTGTTGAGTTTAGGCATTTGGGGCATCATATTACTCATTAAAAACGTAGCGCGGTTATTCGCTGCGTTACGGGTGTGATCTGCGCTCGGTGCAATGTGTCCCCTGTTGTAGCCACTTCCTTTGTTATTGCTTGGTCGTACTTTGCCGAGCAACGCGGAGAGTATCGTCTGGGCGGAAGTTGTCTGGGCGATCGGCTGCTCCAATCCAAGATTTATTGAGCTGCTACGAAACCCAGTTGGCACTGGGAGTGCTGCTGTTGTAGGGAAGCACCTACTGCGACTTCATTATTAACATTAAATAGTTTTCGATCACTCTTGCTTGGCGATCGCCCCCTGTTGCCACAATTTCCTCACTCTCAGCCGCTCCTTCTCATCTTCCATGCCAAGCTTATCAGCAGCCTGCTACTTAATTTAATGAATGCAGAACGCACTCCACAGCGCGGAATTCTGTACTTTTTGCATTAGATGTTCAAACATTTAAACATTTGAACATCTAATGTAGAGTGACAGAAGAGCAGTACAATCCCCAGTTTCTCAATTGTTGCGAGTAACTTGTCTGGTGCGGAGCCGATAACGCAGTCAGAACTCTGGTGAGGAAGAAATGGTTTGCTGTCTGATGGGGTAACAAGCAATAATCCAGTTAGGTTTCAACAATAGTTTGATGTTTTGCTATCAAAATAGCTTTATCCAATAAGTCTAAAAACTATAGGTATAAAAGCAAACCAGCAAACTACTTTTTAAAATTTTACTATCAAAATAGCAAAGTAGCAAAATACAGTCTCTTGCCCGACAGGGAAGCCAGCCGAATAAAATTGAAACATTGGAAACATTAGAGAAACATTGAAAAATTTTCTTGACACGCCAGTGATGGTGGTGTGAGAATTGGGCTACACCCCAGATTGAGGAGGGCGGCCCGTGAAAGTCACCAGACATAGAGACAAAATCCTAGAGGCGCTGCGAGAGTGGTTTCGCGTCCACAAAGAGGGGCCGACCCTGGAAGAGTTGTGCGTAGAACTAGGAATGCAGCCGCGTCAGAAAGCAACGGTACAACGATGGTTACAGACCATGCGCGGCATTGACATAGAATGGGAAGATAATGCAGCCCGTAGTCTCCGCCTGCTTGCAGGCGACCCAGAAGTTGAACCCGGACTACAGATATCGGTACCGGAAACCTTGCGGTACCTAGCAACGGGACTGGCAGAGTGGGAAAAGCGGGAACTGAGTGAGCGAGAGCACATTCCAAAAGCACTCCGCATCGGGATGTCCCGAATGTACCTAACATCTTTACTGCAAGGAGATGAACAAGTCCCCTCGAACCTCCCAGAATTTTTTGAATGGGCAAAAAATCCGGTAGTCGAGTGGAAACCAGCAGCAGAAATTAAATACCTTTCACCGGATGTCACTCTCATCGAAGATGGAGCAATTTCCAACTTTGCTGAACAATGGCAGGTTACAGGTGACGACATAGAAAAGCAGGTGCAGGAAAAAATCTTGCAAGATGTTCTCGAACATTGCCGAGGGTATCAACTAGAAGATGCCTATCGTGCTTTCCGCAAACTGATTATTGAACGTCCCGTCCTCCCCTACTCAGAATACCGCCGCCTCCTTTCGTCCTCCCAATTCAGGCCCCTGCGGGACTTCTTGCTACAAACCTACATTGATTTAGTCGATTTAGCAGAAGAAAACAGCTATCATTTTTGCCCACGCTGCAAATATGTAATGCACCGTCGCCAAGCTCAAACCTATAGCTGCCGAAACGGAACTTGCGAACAACTGTGCGCCCAACTTCATCTGCCGCCGTCGCCACCAATTCCCAAACAGGAAGCAGAAACTTGGAAAGTTGTAACTCCAGGCGTATATCGGTATGGGACAATCCCTGGACTTTGGGAAATTCAATTAGCAGAAACTCTTACAAAATTAGGCATCCGCGTCACCCTGTGGCCGGAGATTGATGAATTTGACTTGCTTGTGGAATTTAGCAAGAAAATCCGCTGGGCGATTGATGTAAAAGATTGGTCGTACTTAGATGAAGAGCGTTTGCAGAAAACTAGGGAAAAATTACAGCGTCGCTCTGAATTTACAGAAATTTTTATTGTCTTCCCAGATGAGAGAGAAGAAAAATTGCGAATCAGAATAGTACGCCAACAACTAGAACCGTCTATGGGTGGATTGCGATTGAAGCTTGTCAGTGAAATCATCTCTCAAGCTGAGAAACTTTTAAAGGAGAGAAACCATGCGTGACATCACTAATTGGAGCAAACAATTGCGCCAAGCTATACGTAACTCTGATGACTTAAAATCTCATGTTATTTTTAACCTACCTGATGGTGATGAAAAAGTACAAAACCGAGAAATACAGCGCATAGCCGAACTGATTGTAGAAGTAGAATTAGGGCTAACTTTATTAAAAGAAATAGCACCGGAAGAATCTGCCATTTCAGTCTCAGGCCTACTTTCAGGTTATCGTTTTCCGGTTGCATTTCTGCAAAATGATATCAATTTGCCAAGCAATATCAATTTACAAAGTGATAGCAACTGGTTCTTGGTACAAAAAGCTCGCTTTTATCTGGTGCGTCGCAAAGGGAATCAATGGGAACGTTCGCTCTCTGAATACATCAACACCCCTGAAATTTTGAGAATTTACAGCTTGACGGACATCAATCAATCCCCGCAATTAATTCCCTCAAGTACCTACCCTCGTCGCTGGCAGCTATATCGCCAAACCTTATCAGCAACCCCACCGCACAAAAAAATAAAAATTAAACTAGCAAATTCTGGGTATTGGTATGCTAAGATTTCCCACAAAGGGAATGCTCCTATTGAGGTTCCCATCAATATTCCCCAAGCTGTTTCTCATCAGGCATTCTCATCACAGGTTTCTTTTTACCGCACGCGCACTCAGGAGAATCCTGCTCATACCGTTACACTAGACGAGTTGCTGATTTCAGCCCAGGAAATGGATAGTCAACTGGCTAAATCAAGGTACGATCCAGAACATTATTATAGCCGCCTTCAAGGGATTGCCTTACGGCTGTATGACGATAAAAGCGATGATTTTTCTCCAGGTTGTGAACTGAAACTAGAACAACTCATCCACATTGTCGGTTTATTAAATGTCGGCAAATCTACTCTGCTCGAAGTTCTTATTTATCATTTGGCAAAACAGGGATATCGCTGCGCTTTAATCGTCAATGATGTGGTAGCAGCCGTGCGCCTCGCTTCCCTATTTTGGCACGGATTGGGCATTTGTGCGGCTCCCGTATTGGGGAGCAAGCGCTCCCAACAACTGGAAAAAGTTTACGAACCCATTTTAGCAACAAAGGGTGAGGAAATTGACCAAGGTGCGATTCATCCAGCATGGCGCTGGTTTAGTCCCGTCTGTCCCTTACTCGCTTTAGTGCAATCAGAGGATAAGTGGGAATTTGGCTCTGAACCCTGTCACAACCTTTACCAGAAAGTAACTACAACTAAAAAAGACAAAGACAATGATATAAACTCGGAGGATTTAGAAGATTGGGAGGAAGGCGAAACAGAAAATAAATATACCTGTCCTTTTTATTACAAATGCCCTCGCCACCAGTTGGAACGAGATATCGCGCAAGCTTTCGTGTGGGTATTGACGACCGCTAGCTTCATTCACACCCGCGTACCCCGCCAAATATTTGAGGAAAAACTTACGTTTGCTGAAGTCGTTTACCGCGAATGTAATTTTCTATTTATTGACGAAGCTGACCGGGTACAGGTGCAGTTCGACGAAGCTTTTGCTCCTGATGAAGTGTTAGTTGATGCTTCGGGAAACTCATTTTTAAATAAACTTGGCATCAAATTTGCAACTGCTATTTACAATTCAGATCGTCGCAGTATGGGAGCAGAATTAGTAGCCGCCGCTAAAAAAGCGAACGATTACGCTCAAATTGCCACTGATATTATCCTTCCCAAACTGCACAGCCAACCTAAACTGGTTGAATGGTTAGGTTCAAATCCTTTCACTGGTCGTTCCGTATTTGCTCACATTATCCGCGATATTCTTGAACCGACCTCAGAAATTGAAAATGAGGAATCCCAAATTAAACTCACCCGTAAAGAGCGCAGCCAACAACGGCTAAAACGGATTGACGCGGGTTTGCCACCTGAAGAGGAACGGCAGCGGCGTAAACAGCTATTACAAACAATAGAGAAATTTTTGCAAGCTCCCCTTAACCGCCGTAAGGGAGGAGAACTTTCAGAGATCGCCCTTACCATATTAAGTGCAGAAAGTGAGCGAGCGGTATTAGATGAAGTGGCTTACTGGCTAAATAGATGGCTTGAATCTTTGGGAATTTCTATCACAGATAACATTAAGTTTAAGGAAGTTACAGGTCACTTATACTTCGCTATTCTTGTAGCTGTGCTGACGAATCGGTTAGCTTTTCTGGTCGATCATTTAAGTATTTTAATGGGGACAAGCATTATTGATTTGCACGACACCAGTCTTTCTCTCGTGTATCGCCCGCCCCGCGATTATCTACCGATTTTGCCATCTGCGCCTGTGGGAAATATTTTAGGCTTTAAATATACGCGCGATCGCCGCAGCAATGTAGGGGGAAAATTGGAGTATTTCCGCTATGTGGGAGTAGGTCGCTACTTGCTTTTAAATTTCCCCACTCTTTGGGCTGTTGATGGTTGGAATGGCCCCCATACGGTGCTCATTTCAGGCACGAGTTATGCTCCAGGGAGTCCAGCTTATCACATTCAGAAAAAACCTACAGTCTTGCTAGAACCAGCGCGGAATAATGACAAAGTTGGCGATGCGGGAATTGGCGAAAGTGAGTTTTTCTTCAAGCCGCAGCAGAGCGCAGGGAGGTACATTGCTCTATCGGGACAGCCACCCGCTGCGCGGAAAAAGAAGGCTGAAGAAATGGTTAAGGCTATCTGTAATAAATCAGGAGAAGCTAAGAGCTTTCTCGATCTGTTATTTGATACCTTAAAAGATAAAGAAAAGCTTGACCCCCAGCGGTGGGATAAGCGCCATCGGGTGCTGGTCATTACCAACAGTTATGACGAAGCCGAATGGGTTGAGTCGGTTTTGAAATCGGTTTACCGTGTTGAAAATATCGTAGGCGAAGTCATTCCACAAGGGGAACGAATTAAAGTCCTTCGTCGTGATAATGCTCCAACTAATTTGAGCGGAATTCGCCGGGGCAAAATTCGGGATTTGCATCAGCTTCCTACTCAGATTGTAGTAGCTCCTTTAATGGCTTTAGAGCGGGGTCATAACATCCTCAACAATAGCCAGATAGCAGCATTTGGTGCAGCAGTATTTCTGTGTCGGCCGATGCCTGTCCCGGATGATTGGCAAACCACTGTCCAGCAACTTAACAATTGGGCGCTAGAAAATGCTTCTAACTCTAATCTTTACGAACCCATGCAACGGCGCGGTGACGCTTTCACGCTGGCGAATGTTGAGAACGAATTTTACAAGTATGCGGTGGCAAAGATGCTCGATTTGAGTTGTCGAGCGATGTCTTTCAGACAGTTGACGGATGATGAACGCTCTGTACTTTGCTGGACTCAATTAGTTAGTATCTGGCAAATCATTGGGCGTTTAGTGCGTGGCGGTGTTCCTTGTATCGTTCATTTTTTGGATGTCAAGTTCGCACCTAATTCAGCCGCAGGGGAATTCGACAGCAATGTCACCTCACTTTTAGTGGGAATTCTCAAAGAACTTCAACTCTCGGTTGAGGGGGAAGGAAAACGACCTTGTGAAAGAACCTTAGCGCGTTCGCTCTACGGTGCTTTTTTAAATGCACTCAAAGAAACAAAGGAATTACACTATGACATTTAAAACAATTCTACCCGGAGCTTGGGAAATGACGGAGGATGTACAATACAATCTCTTTTCTCTAATTGTTCCTACTGCATGGCAACAAGTGGCTAAATCTCTTGCACAAAAGCGCTTTAAGCTACTTGGTAAAGGCTATCCTTCTGTACCAGTCTCTTCTCTCGACCCCATTGTAGCTGCAAGCTTTCCAAAAATCATCCAAACTGCTCGTTATGGCTGGAAGTATCCATCTGTGCCTTGGGTATTTGCAACAGAAGCTGCTGACCTTTCTGACTTCCCAGAATTGATTAAAGATTGGTTACGAGAAGAGTTTAGCGAGTGTTTGGGAGAGTCGGAAGTAGAGTCAATTTTTGAGAAGCTAGATAATAACGCTTGGCATTGGGAAGACCCTAAAATTTGTTCTCTGCTGCGTTCGCCAGAAAATTCCTATGATGAGGTTCGCTTCCAAGCAATTCCAGATTACCTAGCTGTTGAATTTCTCAAAAATCCTAAAGTTTGCTTTGGTGATAACAATCAGTATGAACTCAACTTCTACCGAGTTGTTACCCTCAATCAGGGTTCTGAACTAATGTCATGGCCTCCTCATCCGGTTTCGCTAATTGGAAGAAATAAACAAGTCGGTACAGCGGATATTTCATTTGTTATTCGTTTTAATTTGCAGACAGTTCCTTGGCGCAAAGACCCGATTATTTACCATCAACTTTCAATCCGACAATGGATTGTGGAGCCTTTTGATAAATTTTCCTATAGAGGTGCTACCGCTTATATTGGCGATAATCGTCGGTGGTTAGATGGGGTTCGGCAGCCGTTCTGTTTTATGCCTTTACGGATCAAGCAAATGATAACACAAGAAGGGAGACAACCAAAATGGTCAAGAGCGATTACTGAGCTTCTAAAGATTAACGAATCTCCACTTCCTGAACTTAATATTTTAGCCTCTGACCCAAAACATCAATGGTCAAGTTTTGGAGAAGAACCAGGTGGGATACAGGTGGCAATTTCTTACGATACCTCCTGGGGTAAACTCCCTTGCCTTCGCGGTGTCAGTCCACGAGATTTAGCTAACCTGGATGGGGCAATTCAAAATAAGTTAGTTGGCGAAAATTTACCTCTTCAGCGAGTTGGTGAAGCAATTAAGGTATCTAGTAAATTTGTATCTTTCTGGGAGCGTGGAAATCCGAAAAAGCAAGGCGATAAATCACCTAAAAAATCTGACGATTTATCTACCCCAATGCTGCGACCTAAAGTTACTGCACCCGCTGTATTTCGTTCCGCTGAAACTCCTTTGTATACCATACTTATACTCTGGGAAACTAAAGAATGTCGGGATGCGCTCATTGCTGAAATCTGCGAGAGACTTGACTTATCACGGAAGGGGGCGACTGAGATTTATCAATTAGAGGTACAAGGGGAAGAAACTATCTACGAAGGCTCATTTGGTTCTCTGAGAATTAAAACTCAGCACGTTCAAGATTTGACACAGAGACTTGATATAAAAAATTCCTCAGTCAAAGGCAACAGCCGACAACAACAGCGCATTAAATTAATCGATGAGCGCGTCTCTCAGATTGTTTCATCTCTACCAAAATCTCAAGGAATATGCGGTGCATTAATTGAAATAAAGCCCAAAAAATTATTTTTCCCACCGGAGTCAGATCCCAAGTTAGCAATAAGAATTGGAGTGGTGCAAGCTGGGTATGTCAATCAGCACATTCACGCAGTAACAACTCAATTGAAAAACGGTACAGAATCTGTCACTAAAGATGCTCCTAATCGAGTGCAAAAAGCTGTTTCGGATTTATTGCGACAATTTGGAATTCTGCCTGCTTCTCTAATTGATCTAGAAAAGGATGGTATCGATCCAAATTTGTGGCTGACGTGCTTCCGCGTCCTGCGCCGTACTCGAAAAACAACGGCTACCAACACCCCTGCTACTGTTGCATTAATGGTGCGAGTTAACCCCGTAAAGGGAATCGTACAAGTTACTACTCCTTCTTTATTCGGGACGCAAAAATGGGTATCGTACCCTGTTGGACTTAGCTCTCTCATTACTGAAAAGTGGGATTTGGATTCCTATGTAGATGAAGCGATTGGTGACAGCGATGAAGAACAGTCATTTAGTGAGAAAAAACCCGAACAGCAGTTGCTTAATAAATTCATTGCTGATTGCTTGCGTGATTGTCTAAGTACACCAGTTGAAAATGAGAAATTACCTCGCGTACTCTTCATGGTGGAAGCGCAAAATGCCCGCAAAATGTTGACGTGGCTACAAAACCCCAAGCTACCCGCCAACGATTTACCCCACGAACTGAAACAACACATGACAGAATCAGAACTAAATCGCTTGTGGCTTGTGCGGTTGCGAGTTCCAGACGGCGAAGTTCCTGTCGGTATTGTCAAGGGTTCTCCCGGTAGCAGAACTAGCGGTTTATTCTGTTGGAAAGATGTGTGTGATGATAAAAAATATATGCTTTATCTAAGCATGAGAAAGCCGTTAACTACTGAACAAGGTACAAACACCTTACAACAAAAGCAGTCTCGGCTTGATAATGGTAGCAGACAAGCTGGGAACCCAAAACTCCTAGAGATAGCTGTCATTTATTGCCCTGAAATAGATTCAGAAAAATTGGCTTTTTTCGTCCATAGTCTCAGAGACCGCTGGCCCTATTTTGCAGATGAGATTTCTTTGCCGTTTCCCTTTCCTTTTGCTACTTTGGCCAAAGAGTATGCGGTTAGTGCCAAAGATCCGGTTGATTCATCAGAAGACTCAGAGGAATCAGAATATTTAGAGGGATCTTTTGAATAAAAATAATCTGTAGGTCGAATGTCGGGGGGAGCAGTTTCATCCAAAGTGAGTGATAGAATTTTTCCTCCCGTGAAGACTACTGGAAACTGGCGCAGAAATAGCGAAGGTGACACCAGCCGCAAAGTAGCACTTTAAACCATTACCAGGTAAAGATTACAGCCTTTTTTCAACCAGACCGCGCCTTTGGGCTGGGCTAACACTCAGTTAACCAGGGCAGAGTATAGCCTATACTCTGTCATCCCTTTGAAGCTATTGAGTGAAATCTTTGCGAACCAAGGCTTTCAGCATTTTGGATATAAAGAAGCGAGCTTGTGTTCTATTTGTTGTCGTATCTCAGATTAAGTTTGGTTATAAGTCTTAGCGTACAGTTTCGTTCCATTGCTGCTCAAGGGCGTAGAACAGCGAAATTCCAAAGACCGATTAGCCCTCAGCTCTTGCACCTTGGACAATAATGGATTGGAAACAGGCAAAAGTGGAGTATGAGAAATTAAATTCTTAAATCTTCCATATAAAACGCAACAGGACATCTTAGTATAAATTTACATAATATGTCCTGAATCAACTTTGTACCCGTGCAAAATTGAACTAGCTGTACGCAAACACTTAGTGCAGGATCACTCATTTAGAGTTTTTATGAAAAGCAAATTTTCACGGTTTATCGCTTTGTGCCTTTTAGTTGTGTTTGGCTTAATACTATATGTTCCGAGTCCTGCTTTTGCAGACACACGCGCTAGCTTGGAAAACAATAGTGTACTAGGTTTTACTTCTGGTCAGCCGATTCTTGCAGGCTTTTTCAATCGTATTCGTCAAATGCTGGATGATACAATCCCTCGTATAGAGGGCCCGGTAAACCCGGGTGATTTTAGTGCCGGTCAACCGAGCCTTCCAGAAGTGATTATAAATATGTCGAAGCCAGTTCCCGCCAATACAGATCAACCAAGCCCTGGACAGAGTATTCAAAATTTCCAGAGAGAAAAGGCTGAAAGAGAAATTGATAGGGCTACTGGGGGAAAAAACGTAGACCGAAACAATTCTGCTGGAGAAAAGGTAAAATCTGGTGCGACAAAGAATGTGGCTTGAGGGATAAGGAGTAGGTGTACAAGCTGTAGTCTTGCCTTCTACTGTATGTAGTTGAATGGCACTGAATACAGCTTAGTCCTTCCGTCAGTGCCATTGGAATGTAGTTGAACTTGATGTGTGAGGACAATAGGTAATTTGATTCTAATGAGAATGTCTATTGTCCTGACGGGGTGACAAGCAAGTTGAAAGACATACACTTGTAAAGGTTTGAGTTAAGCTACGTCAAAAAAGATATGTGCGTGCGATGCCTGCGGCTGGCATAGCTGCAGCGACTTTTTCGGGCTTCGATAAGGGAGAATAAGGATCGGCGGCGAGCGCTACTATCATAATTCTCAATAAGCTCTTGTATAATCGCTGCTATCTTGAGGAAAGCTCAGAAGCCTCAACGCTTTGCCCATAAAGGTTTCAGAGGCGTTGTCACTCCCGTCAGGGGATTCTCCTTTAATATTTGGATAGCAAACCTTAATATTGTGATAGCAAGATACTTTGATATGTAAAATTGGAGTTTTGGTGGAGCTAAAATTTGTTTCTAACTTTGAGATTAAAGAATCCAGCCCAAATTTTTATAAAGCTATTTTGATAGCAAAGTAGCTTTATTGCTTGTCGTCCAGCTTGGTCGGATAGGTGCGACCAAGCTGGCGTTACCATTGGTTGATGCTTGATAGAGGAGTGCAAGTTTAAGCGATCGGCGGTTTGCCATATTTTTTAAACAGATCGTTGACGGCCTCTATGAGCAAATCGTGAGAAGGCTTCCCCAAGTCAGTTGCCAGATGCTTGAGTTGCTTCCACGCCCCTTCATCTAACCGTAACGTCTGCCCCCTGCGTTTTGGTTCAGCTTCTGTCGTGGAGGACGGTGCTTGTACTGTGGTTGTCCCCTTGGAGAGTGTCAAATCGGATAAACTTGGTTTCTTCTTGGGCATTACTTACTCCCTGCTTTCAACTGTTGAGCAATCCAGTTCCAACTTTTTTTAATCTCTATCGCGGCTTTTCCCCTTGGCTCACTTTCAGAAGCTACCCGACCATCAATCAAGGCGCGTGAGTAGGCAATGCGAGAGGCTAATGCCACAGGACAAATGGGCAAAGCGTAGGCAGCTAGGGCGGTTTTAGCTTCATCGGTAACGCCTGACCTGGGTGGTGTTTGGTTGAGGACGAATACAGCGGGCTTGCCTATGCCTCGTACCAGTTCCACCGTACCTGCGATCGCCTCCAAGTCCAGTACAGAAGGCCGCACCGGAATTACTACCAAGTCTGAGACTCTAGCCGCATGGACGGCATTTGTGTCAATGTCAGGGGGAGTGTCAATCAGCACTAGGTTAATACCACCGTCGCCACAAGCTTGAATGTGGTCAGAGATGTTGGACGGTTGGGGCTGTATCAGCAGCGGGGTTTCAGCTTCTCGCTTGTTAAACCAAGATGCTGAGGACTTCTGGGAATCCATGTCTGCCAATACGACACTCAAGCCGCACTTTACGGCAACAACTGCCCAGTGGACGGCCAGGGTTGTCTTTCCCGAACCTCCTTTTCTCGACAAAAGGCTAACTACGAACATTGGTGCTACTTGCTAGTTTGATATCATTATAGCTTGAAAGCTGAGCGTGACAAACTATTATGCGTTGGTTTAACTTGTTATAAATAGGGTTTTGGTGATTTCTTTCCAAAGATAGTAAACTATTTTGATAGCAAAGTAGTAAGGGCTGCAACTAGGTCTGAGGGCTTTGTGAGAGTTATTAAAGCAGGCTCTTGAATAATTGAGGTGCGATCAGACTCTGCCAGCTTCGCGATCACCCTAAAAAACTCCTCTCAGAATCGCCTGTAACCACCCTCTTTCTCCTTTCAGGGGTAGATTCTCCATCTCGCTCCTTATCTCAAGCCAGTTGGCATCAAGCGTGAGAGAGCTAAACATACGGATAATCAAATAGCTTGAGCAGGGCAAACTCCAGGTATTTCAGACCTAGACTCCATGCCTCTGCTCTGGTTTCTTTTGAAGCTCCGCATCCTTTATGACGGCTTTTTGGGTTAGGATCAACGATTGCGTTGCGTATTTTAGTTATCGCCTGTGGGCCATCAACCCAGTTTTGCCTATTCGCTAGCTGAATCAAGTTAGTTAAGCGCTCTGGGATTTTTAAGTCTATCCCCAAATATGACAGCAAGAGTTTCACTTCATCAGCGCCTGGGAGTTTGTGAAACCCATTTTGACGCTCGGCTGCGTTTATCTTCTACCAACAAGACCCATGCCAGTCGTTCTAATGCTGCCTGCTGTAAAACAATCGAACCATTTACTCCTCCAGCTTGCTTTTTACTCTCCACATACCAGTGAATAGACTCTTGCACTACCTTCCGCCAGTTCTTATTCTGCCATCGACGCATAAAACCAGGAAAGGCTTCAACTAGGTCGGTTGAATCCGTAGAAAACCACGTATAAGTATTTTGCCAAGAGTCGGCGCGACAAGCTGACCACTCATCAAAAACCTGCTTTCCCTGTGCATCAAAACCAGTAATTAGCATGGGAGCAAGCCATAGTCCTCTGGCAAATGACAAGGTAATAGGAAAATGCTTCTAACTGGTCGCGGGCATCGTCCACAGGGAAGGGGTTTCGCTCTAACCGCTCCAGTTTACAGATATGGGTTAGGCCATAGCCACCTTGAGACTGAAGCAACTCGTGGATATCCCAATTTTTGGGAAGAGTTGCTAATACTATTCGCCAATCTCCGGGGGTAAATGAGCAGTCGTACAGAAACTTACGCTAAGGAATTGATTAGTCGTTTTGAATACTGCGCTCGCCTCTTATAAACCTGTACCAATTGATCAGTCTGAAATTAAAAAGCCTCAAATCCTTACTGTGCCGTACAAAAAAGCTGTACCAAAAAATCTATGCTCTAATTGGTACAGTTTAATTTTCAACTCTTTAAGTTTTTGATAGACAAAAAGAGTAGTTCCCAGAATGCTTATCCAGTAAAAGTTTCAGCCGTAGCGTAAGTTTCTGTACGACTGCTCATTTACCCCCGTACTCGTTGGCCGAGTTCAGGGGGCGACAAGCGCCCCCGAACCTTTACAGGCAAATGTTTTCGAGCGATGGACCAGCCTCAAAAAATTCTGCTTATTGACAAAATAATCTCAACAACGAAAAACTACCCAGTTGTGATAAAAAAGAAGGGTCCTGCTAATACCACAAGACCCAAACCAATAAAATGTTACCTTCATTCTATCATCAGATTCTCGAAAAATATCTCACACCAGCACAATTACTCACCCTGCAGATGCTGGTGTGGTTGTTACAATCTCAGAAACAAGTTAGGATCGAACGATTAGCCGCTACTCTACCATTACCCATATTACAAAGTAGTCGCCGCCGTCACATACAACGATTTTTACAGATTAAAGCGCTCAGCATACTTGTGCTGTGGTTCCCGATCGTGAAAGAAGTGATATCTCGTCAGTTCACAGCCGGGAGTCAATTAGTCATTGCATTGGATAGAACCCAATGGAAAGAGTATAATGTCTTAATGGTAAGCGCGATCGTTCAAAAAAGGGCGTTTCCTATATTCTGGACGCTGCTAGATAAACAAGGGGCTTCAAATCTCGCCGAACAGCAACAAGTATTGCGTCCGGTAATTCGGCTTTTGAAAAGATATAAATTAGCGCTAGTAGGCGATCGCGAATTTCACAGCATAGAGCTGGCGCAATGGTTACACCGTCAGCGTTTAAGTTTTGTCCTCCGTCAAAAATGCAGCACGACTTTTCGAGAAAAAAGACAATTTTTTCAACCCTTAGATAGCATTCCAGTTCAACCAGGAATTCATCTATTCTATCCGAAAATTAGCTTTACTCAAAAGAAAGGATTTTCTCGGTTTAACCTAGTTGCTTCCTGGAAACGCAAATATCGAGGAAAACAAGAAGACGAACCTTGGTATCTATTAACTAATCTCCCTGATTTGAAAAGCGCGATCGGAGTTTATAGCAAACGTTACGGTATCGAAGCAATGTTTAAAGATTGTAAAACCGGAGGATATAACCTAGAGGGGTGTCAAGCATCACCGGATAAATTAATTGCTTTAATGATTGTAATCGCTTTGGCGATGACTTCAGCATGGTTAAAAGGGAAAAAAACTCAGCTTCAAGGACAAGAAAAATATGTGTGTCGTCTAAGCGAGCCAGATAGAAATAGAAAAAGACATAGCAAGTTTTGGATTGGTTTATATGGCGAAAATTGGCTAATTGCCTTTGACTATTGCCAGGAGTGGGTAGACTCAATGCTGAGTTTGGTTCGCAATAAAAAGTCATTTTATCAGAAGGGATTGAGAGCCATAAAGCTTATAGGGCAAGCACTTTAGCTGCATTGTCGCCCCCTGAATTGGCCGAGAATGAATGCGCGACCATCGGCAGCCACCCCAGCAGCGATCGACGCAACGCGCAAATGCGAACATTGAAGTTCCATTGGACGATCGGCATCTTTAATCTGATGTTTAGTTGCCTTGCCAGAGCGATCGCCGGTTAACACCTTCGCCTTCAGCAACTATTTGCTCCATTCGTCCCATTCGTCCCATGCTGCCAAAGCCACTTTTGCGATGACTTCCTCCCGTACCGCATCGTTTGCTCCAGAATCTGAAACAAAAACTGCAATCGCCAGATGTCGTCCATTGAGGAGCGTCACGAGTCCAACATCATTGGTTACAGCCGTCACTCCATCAACGGTACGCAACGTACCAGTTTTGTGCGCTACGGGGGATTTGATGTTGACAGGGACTTTGGCGATCGCTAGAGTTTTCGGTTGAGTAGTTGTTACTGTTGGCCCAATGGAAAATTTTCCATTGGATTTCTCCATCTATTCAATCCCAGGAATTCGGCGCAAACATTTCAGAGTTACTAAAGCCTCAACTTATGACTTCTACTTCCTACGTAGCTCACACAAATAATGCCTTTATCCTTACCGAAACAGTAAAAGTGGCTCAACTGATATACCAAGGAGCGACTTTCGATGAAATTCGGCAACAAGTAATTGAAGAGGACTTATTTCAATTGCGATCTCTCACTTCCCGTAGTCGGGCATTGAACACGGTCTTCCACCGCCTGCAAAAAGTAGACCTTAGTTACATTAAATTGCTAGCCACAGGTATTACTGATATTCGTCGCCTGACCAATCTGTTTTTAATTTTGCGCTCTGACCTTCTTCTAAGAGAACTGATTGATGAAGTATTGTTAGATAAACTCAAGCGCCTTGTTTATACGGTTAACCCTGCTGACTTGCGAACCTTTTTCGAGACTAAGCGGGAGCAAAGTCCAACCATCGCAAAGTGGTCGGATTCAACTTACCAGAAAACTGCAAGTAATACGGTGCTGGTACTTGTGAGTGCAGGGTTATTGCAAGCCCTCAAGCCACGAGGGAATTATGAAATTAGACCTATTCCTGTTCCAGGGGCGTTACGTCAGCAACTCTTGCTTGATGGAGAAGAAATTTACCTGCGTTTGATGCTCAACTAACGCCCAGTGCTTTGAATGTTGCATCTACAGGATCGGTGTAAAAAGATGTTTGGAACTTGACAAACAGTTCAGGGGGTACGGTAGGCAGGTCAGCCGCACTGGTCATTGGTAGTAAAACGCGCTTGGCACCTGCATCGAATGCTACTTGGAGACTACCTGCCAGATTACTAACTGGGGTAATAGTACCACCCAAGGTCATCTCTCCAAAAATTGCTAGTTGGGACTGTACGCTCCGTCCTAATGATGCCGAACATAAGGAGATAAACAAAGCCAGCCCGCACTCTTGGGGAAGTCCAGCCCCTTGCAAATCTAATAACTGAAGTAAGAAATCTACGTTTTCTGGATGAATAGTGCCGCTAACTCGGTGGGCATTGGCTTTGAAGAAATTTAAGGCAATATTCATCCGGTCTTTCATACGGCTGCTACTGGCTACTCCGGTGCGAACTAGCTTCCCGTTTCCTGGTACTGTTTGTAACTCTAGTTTGAATGTGCCAATCATCTCACTATCGCCTGTGCTGACAAAGTGCAAATGACCAGGGGCAAGGGCATCTTCACCTATTAAACTTACACCCCCTTGTTCTGGTACAGAGACAAAGTGTTCTTCTAGAGTTTCCAAATCAATGTAGCTAAAGTAGACATCATAGAATTCCATCCCGCCAATTTTCTTTAGTTGCTCTTTGATGCGACGGCGGACTCGCAGTGCATATACCAGTGCTTCGCGCACATCTTCTTTACTAAATGAGCCATCAGGGAATAGTAACTTTAACAGTCCTGATACTGTTTTGCGGACACCCTGTACATCTCGTTGCTTGAGGTTATTTCCCAGACGAAAATAGCGATCGATCCCATCTCCAAAACTACGTTTCCGCATTTCCCGCAGCCATTCGGCTAAGTAATCCACAATAAAGCCATACTGTTTAGTAAAGTTGTGCGGACTAAACTTAGGAATTTCCCAACCAGGAATATAAGCATGAAAGCGATCGAAAAATGCTGTATCAATCATCGCTTCGGGAAAGGGGGCTAGCAGGTGGGAAGTTTTAACCAAGGACTCTACACTTTGATTAATATTGCCCACAAATACCATTGAAGCGTTGGCAGAAATTTCTGCTTTACCCCGTGCAAACGATCCAGATGCCATATAATCTTTCATGATCTGCACGCCATCGTTGTCGTGGAAGCTAATTCCGGCGACTTCATCAAAGGCTACTACATCAAATAAGCCTACTAGCCCTACTCGGCGTGATGCCATATTGTAAAACAAGTTGGCGACAGTAGTTTTACCACCTGAAACTAATATTGAGTTGGGCGAAACTTCTTTATAAATGTGGGATTTCCCTGTAGAACGTGGGCCTAATTCACAGCAATTATAGTTGTTTTCGCATAATGGCACCATCCGTGCTAGCAAATGCCATTTCACATCTTCAGTGAATGTAGTTGGTTCTAGTCCTACAGAGCGAATTAGCAGATCCATCCATTCATTTTTGCTGAAAGCTGGGCGACCTGCAAACAGTTCATCCATATCCACATTTGGCATCTGGATGGGTTTGAGGCTGCCGACAATGAAGGGGCTTGGATCTGCTCCAGCTTTATATTCTAGTTGTAAGATACACCAAATACCCCCGCCTAAAAGCTTTTCATTACGTTTGATAATATCAGGGTCAATTTCTACCCCTTTGATTCCCAAGTTCGCTAATTCTCCTTGGTATATATCAGCTTTTTCGTTTAATTTGACTGTTACGCGATCTATAATGGTAAATCTGCTTAATTCCCGAATTTTAGATTTAACTTTTTCTGCTTCGTCAGGACGCACGTAATTTTCGGCAAGGATACGTTTAACGCTTTGAATACCTTCTTCAATAGTGGTTTCGTCATCAGTGGCGCAGTACATTCCTAGTAAATATTCCAGCACATAAACTGGAACGTTAGCACCTTCCTTGATCCTTTGGGTGAGGTCTTTACGAACTACTTTGCCGGGGTAAGTTTGATTTAGTTTTTGGTCGAGGTAATCCATGTTTTTCCATGATCGGCAATTAACATCAATAGTAAAAATGTTTAAGTTAGATAGGCTGGAATTTCCCCTCTGAGTCAAGATAACCGCCAATTATTAAATTTTTGGTGGGAACATCTAATTCACTGCCTCTAATTTTACTTTGTAACCTTAGAATATTTTCCTCATTTTCGGCAACAAGAAATAGCATCATTTTGTGAAAGTTTTGTTTCTCTAGCATAGGAAACTGTCCAATCCATTGGTTGACTAATAAATTGTAATGAAACGGATCAGAGCTTATAAGATTTACTTCTACACCTATTTTATGACCTTCATTACTAATGCCAATTATGTCGGGAAAATTTTGTTGATTTAGGGAAATTTCTTGATACTTGTTCTGATTATTTAACCATTCGTAAACTGCTGATAATGCTTTGTAACCGATACTTTTAACTTGATTTTTTTGAACCATTTGATTTCCTTTACCGTGATAAAAGTTTATAATAACTCTTTTTTCTTCCTGCTTTACTTCTTCAACTACCTCTTTAGTAGCTCCATAAATTTTAAGAAGTTCTGCCAAATTAATCATGTAGAAGGATTGACCTTCAGAACCTCGTCTAAATTCCTCTACTAACTCATATCTGGGATATAATTTTTGATCGTTACTTCTATGCCACCAGTCAGGCTTCTCTTCTCCAGAAACAAATATAACACTCTTCTTATGAGCCTCCCCTATTTTCAGAATTGTTTGCCAAATCAGCAAATCTCCAATTCCTTCATCGGCTTTACCAGAATCTTTATAGCCTGGTGGTATTTTATGCAAAGAGCGTCTTTTCAAATCATCTTTTATTTTTTCTTTTTTGTCTTGTTCTATTTCTATATCTAAAATCACTTCCCGACTAAATAAATCAGCATATAAAGAACTCACAGGATCGTTCCAGTTCCATTGCTTTATATACTCTAAAATTTCTGTTACTTTTTTACTATATTCTTTTCTCTTTTTATGGAGTTCATTTTCCAACTCTTTTGCTTGTTGATAAATATCTAAGTTTTCTAGTAAAGGATAATAATCATCTTCCGTTGGAAGTTTAATATTATCTCTTTTAGCTGAGATGTTTTGGTATAATTCAACCAGTTTGTTGGCGCGATTTTTTGCAAATTCACGAGCTACCTGACCGGGAACGATTAGGCGTTTCTCTGAAATTAATTTTGTATATGTATTTTTTATTTCTTCAAGACTAGCTTTGCTGATTGTATAAGGAAGCAGTAGTGCATTAGTATCAAGGACTATAAAACAATCATTTTTTATTTCTTCTCTGGTCTTAAATTTTGAATTAAATATTGGCAATGGATCTGGATAAACATCATTAGCTATAAAGATGTCAGAGTCGCCCTTTTTTGTGTTGTCATTCGCCATTTTAAATGCTCCTTTTATGACTTATTAAAAATCACCAAAATCATTGGTAATTCCCAAATTTACTGTCCAAGTTTCTCGCAAAATTTCGCTCTCATCATCGGTATCCTTCACAATTAAGTAAGCAGTTGTTGGTGGATTGGTAGTAGTTACGGTCAAACGGATGCTGAATTCACGATCGCTAGGACTAACACTACTACTACTTAATTCTGCTCCCGGCACGTCTGTAATTGGTGCTAAACTCTCAGAGTCATAAAGGGCAACAGTTACCTGACGCGATCGCCATCTCCCCTCTACAGCTTCAGTTTGTACTAAACTGAGGCTAAAGCGGTTATTGGTCACTCTTCGGGCCCTGGCGTTGACTTGCACTCCCACTTTGCGGGCTGGCCCTTCATCGCCCTTGACGGCGCGTTGGTGATGGTAGGTAATCACCGGAATGCAGATTTCTTGTAAACTAGCACCACCGTGTACATATTGGGAACCTGCACCTTGGACGGCAAAACGCAAACTACCGCGAGGAGCGATCGCGATCGCGCCCCCAGTATCATAAGGTAAGTTAAAGGCTTTAGTCCCGGAATCAGCTTCTAAATTTCGCCCCAAAACATAGCGGCGATTTGTTTCCAGCACTCCTTCCCCCCGTGGCAAAGGGCGTTTATCGGCTTCAGCAATCGGACGGCGCTGGTATAAAAACCCATGATCTGAGGTAATTAATACATGGGTTCCGTTAAGAGAATTACAAATCTTTTTCAGCAGTCGCACCAGTTCGCTAATAGCTTGGGAACAAGCTGCAAATACCTGATGTTCGCTAGCGGCTTTATCACCAATGGCATCGATGGTGTTGTGGTAAATATAGATGAGGCGGTAGGGGGAAATCGCTGCCCGTCCCTGTTCGGCATTCATTGTCAAAAGTTCCTGGGCAGTCAGTATCGTTGCTTCAACACGACTGTTTTGGTCTAATACTTTCTGACGCGCTGCTGTCCCTTGGGTACTCAGTCTGTCTCGGAGTACATCACTATTTCCAGGCAGTAACTCCAGCTTCATCCCAGGTAGTAGCGCCGCCATCCCTAACTTGGTGACGCTGGGTAAAACGCCAAACAGAGGTTCAATAGTGGTTTTACCCCGAAGTTCTTTTTGAATGGTTTCTGCGAGTTCGCTGGCGACTTCGTACCGAAGGGCATCGGAGATAATCACAAAAGCTTTTTCGGGGTCTTTTCTACTAATAATTGGTTGTACGTGCCCTCCGAAAAAGCTGGTTTGGCTGGGAATATTTGCTAATTGCCAACTGTTTTCTAAGGCATCTGACCAGGCTTCCCCCAATTCATCTAAATACCATTGGGTGTAAAGGTTTTCTATATCCTCGATTAATCCTTTGAGGATATCGCCAAAGGCTGCATCGCTGGCAACAATAAAGTGGCGGTAAGTTTGGTCAAAACGGTACAGTTGTTTGGCATAAGCTTGAAAAAGTTGGGGTGCAGGCATCCGAAAGCCTTCGGGATATTGGCGCTTTAATTCTAAAAGTTTAATGGCTGCATCCAGGGCGCAATAAAAAGGTTCGTATTTGGAGAACCAAAACAAAGTGCGTCGGGCTTGTAACCAGTTAGGCCAAAGGGTAAGGTCAGGGGTGGGGGAACGTAAGGCTTTGACGCAGGCGCGAATGATGGCTTGGTCTACTACTTCAAAAGTAGCGGCTTCATAAAGGACTTCTGGAGATAAATTCTGGATGGCATCAAGAATGTTTAATTCCTCTGCTATTTGTTGGCTTAATTCCTTCCATCCGGGTGAGTCTTGTTGGTCGCGCATCCACTGGTCGATGAAGGCGTAAGCCCGCTGTCCAGGGGTAATAACTTGTGCTTTAAAAGGAATAGGAATTGGCCCGTGTAAGGACTTTTCAAAATGAGTGATGAGTACCTGTACAAACAGTTTTCGCAAGCTGGGGGTGGCGTCGGCAAAACCTGTATGTTCCTGCACGACTCGCCAGAAGTCATGGGGATGAACAAAACGCTCAATGTCTTTCCACAGCAGATTATCTGATTCCAATAATCCTTTTAACAAGACTTGGCGAATCAGTGTGCCTGCATCGGGGACTTTTAACCCAGCTAGTACCGATAGCATTGCCAAAATTAACGCCCGTTCGTCGGTATCTGGGGGTAAGCCCATATTTTGCAAGGCTTCGGTGCGTTTGCGGCTGTTGAAGAATTTGAGGCGATCGCGAATTGTTATTTCCAGGCTACGCTGTTTGAAGCCTAAGTCCGCGTAGATGAGGGCAGCAGGGTCAGCCGAAAAGGTTAAGCCGGACAGTTGGATGTCGAGTAACCAGTTATCCTGGTTTGGGGGTTCTGGAAAAGGTGCGTAGAGTAAAAAGGGTTGTTCTGGTTGTTCGATGAATAGGTGATGTTTGACGGTAAAGGGAGTGTCGCCAAGTTGCAATTTTTTGATGCCATCTAATTGTAATTCCTTGAAAGCATCTGCAAATTGCCCATCTGGATCGTACCAAAACACGACCCGTCGTCCTGGGTGCGACCAGCGGTTATCATCTTGAAATAAATTTAGTATGCTACTTTGGATGCGGGTCGTGTTCATCTTAGGGAATAGTTAACCGTCTACTTTTAACAATTCTAATTTCCATTTTGCTGCTTTTTCCAAATCTGCCATTTTCAGATCTGAACCTTCATACACTAAACCCTTAAACCGAGTATAGTTATAAGCAACTCCATCATCTAAATCGAGTTTAATTCTGGCATCTGCCATTGTTTGTAATTTGGCTTGATAATCGCGGAGCTCTAACTGTTGGGTTTGCAATTCTTTTAAGCGTTTGGTAGCCGCTTTTTTTGCGATGCTAATGGTTGCATTATCAAATTGCTGTTGAGTGCGGGAAATTTCGCCATCAAGTTTGACTTGCTGTTCTAAAACATAGTCGGTGCGGAGTCGGGCGAGAGTATCTGGACTGTAACGATGCAGGTAAACTAAGGCGTTAAAGGCGCGATTTTTGCCACTGGTGAATAGCCAGTAAATCGGACGTTTTTTATAGGTTTGGATATGATCAGAAATGAATTCAGTTAGGAAGTAGCGGCGAATTCTATCACGGGAGGTTTCGCCACTTCTTCGGGTTAAGGTATCGGCAATAAAATCAAGGTTTTCCGTGATGGTTTCTGGTGAGTAAGCGATGCGGATAAATTCAACAAAGCGGTTAACAATATCATCATCAAAATAAGCTTGGTCGGTAATGGGAATAATGGCATCAATATCGGCAGGAAAAATGGTGTGTTGTGTTGGGTCAAAGGGTTGTCCGGCGTGAATTAATCCAGGTTTATCGAGGGAATAGCGCCCCATCATGCAACCAACGGCGTAGGAAATGAGGGAACGAATATCGCAGTTTTGGTCGGCGCGACGGATGGTGATTTGGTCGTCGGGTACTTCTGGGGTGAGTTCGTCTTGTAAACCGTAAGCTTCTATCCAGTATTTGTTATTTTCTTCTTCCAGTTGTTTGAGTTGTTGAAAGGCGTTTTCGCTATCGGTTTGCCAGTTTTTAAAGGCTTCTGAAAGTTTGGGGGTTTTATATCTTAATAAGGGATGGGTTTGGAAGTCCCAGGAGGTTTCAAAGTTATCCCAGTCTTGACGGGAAGTTGAAACGCAATTTATGACAAGTTCTTCGATCACATCTCTATATTGATCAATTCGAGATTCTTTAAACGGTAAATCACTAACATTTCCAGGTAAAAAATTTAGGGTTGGATTCAAAATTTTAAGAAAATGATTGGAAAGTTTTGAGCATAAAAATCCTAGAAATAAATCAATAACTTTTTCATTATTAGAAATTGGAAAACCTGATGCAGAAGCATCATTAAAAATAAATCCAGTTTCTTGTAATCTTGCACCAAAAAAGCTAGACGAAATTTTTGTCCAAGTTATTCCTCTTAGAAAAATTTTGTCCAAATTAAAATTATGAGCCATCGTCCTATCATCTTTATGATGTTTTCTTGTCCTCAAAATATAACCATCATGCTGCCAATTTACAATGGTTTCTAAATTTCCATACCATTTTCGATAATCACCTCCTTTTAACTGTGGGAACCATTTTTTTTCTGATTCCTTTGCATCATTTCGACTCTTACAATTAAAGTGAATAGAATTAAGTTTAACTTCTTGCCAGTCTCTAATAAATTCATCATTAGCTCCAGTGATTAATCCAATTCTCGTATCCAAATGTTTTCGTAGTCTCTGATTTTCTGAAAATATTTTTAGTGAATTAAGACCAGTCGCATACGCGATCGCACTCCCCGGTATCTTACCAAAATCAGCAGCCTTCGCATAATAAAGATAACCACAATTAGGATTTTTGACAGCTTCCAATGTTTTTACAGGTTGTAAATCTGCGCCATAAAATTGATTCAAATCAATAAAAGTTCCTTGATATTCAGGTAAAGCTTTTGTAAAAAGAGTAAAAGTACACAAAGGAACATAAGCTGAATCAAAAAAAGCATGATATTCAGGTCTAATTAAACTTGTTAGCGTAGTTTCTTTTAGAATACGCTTACGCAGTTTTTCATAGGAACTTAAAAACATCCATGTAAATGGACTCATTAAACCAATAAATCCGCCTTTTGTAGCTATGTTTATAATCCTTTCAACAAACATAGCAAACAAATCAGATTTACTCTCCGTATAATTTTTTGCTGCAAAGTCTTTAAGAATTGGATTTAAACTTTTACTCCCCATATAAGGCGGATTCGCTACCACCACCCAATACTGCTCCCTCAACAATTCCGCCTGTAAAACCAACCCCCGCAACGCCGGAACAAACCCCTTAAACAACGAATCACTCGCCTCTAACGCCGCCAATTGCCCCTTTAACTTTTCCCCATCAAACGCAGGCGGAACAATCAAACTCCCCAAATTATCCGCATCCTTAAACGCCTCAATCAACCCTTGCCAATCTTTAACATTCAACTCCGAAGCAGGAGGTAAACTTTGGCTATTCGTCGCACGCACCACCGTAAGATTTAACGCCAAAGACTTTTTAAAAATCCGCGAATTAATCGCCCTCGCCTTCATCAAAACCGCAAAACTAGCTAACTGTACCGCCCGTTCATCAATATCCAACCCCTACAAATTATGCGTCAAAATTAACTCAGGAATATCCCTTTCTAAATACCCTTGTTCCCGGTAAATCAAAAACAGCAAAGTAAACGCATACACCAAAATATGACCACTCCCACAAGCAGGGTCACAAACCGTTAAATCTTCCGGTTGTAACGGTTTAAAACTTTTCTTTTCCTCCTCTTGGTTAGGACTTTCCAAATAATAAGGCATATAATCCCGCAACTTCGACTCAGGATGAGACGCCAACCACAACCGCCCCAAACTATTTTCCACCATGTAACGGACAATCCAATGAGGCGTAAAAAGTTGCGTCGCTGCGGGAATATCCTGCGCCTTCACCTTAGACTTTGCCCCAATCACTTCATCCTTCTTTTCCGAAATATAAAACTGATACAACCAACCGATAATTTCCACATCCTGTTGGTCTTCCTCATCCGGTCGTTTTGCCAGCAAATCTTCCTCACTAATATCATTCACCAACCGCCGCAAAATCGAATTTTGATTTAACAAATTACCCGGCATAAATAACGCCATATAATTCTTGCTGCGGTCAAACAAAAAAGGCAAACTCTCCGCCAAAGCCTCACACTGACACAGCAATAAGCGCCGATACAGAAACTCATCGGAATTAGGTTCCCGACTCGCCAAACTGCGCCACTGATTTAAAACATCTAAATTTAATCCCGGTAACTTTTCTAATTCGGCAATTTCACTAGCTTCCCGTAGAATATCCGGGTCAACAAACATCGAGTCACTACTACTTAAAACCCGCCCAATATAACCGTTCACTTCCATGTAGCGCAAAGCAATTAAACGGTTAAACCAAGTATAAGCAATTTCATCAATTAACGTTTCTACCGCTTCCGCCACTTTCCCTTTCTGCATCAACTCTTTCAAATGTTGACGCAATAATTCATACTGCTTCGCCTCCCGCGCATCCAAAGTTTGTCCCGCAACTAATAACCCCCCAGAAACCGTTGTTGGTTCCACCAATTGTTTAGCACTAATCCCATATAAAGCAGCCCGCGCCGTAACTTGTTCCCGGAGGTGACGACGCGCCCAAGTAGCAAAAGTTTTGATAGAGTTGCGGTTCATTTTCAGTAAAGAGACTAACAGTCCAAATTGAATGTATCTATTAAACGAAGATAATCTTTATTCTAGACGCACGCGGCGGTTTTGCTCAATTTCTCCTAGTAATGCTCCTCGTAAAGCTGCTAAATAAGACTCTACATCCTCAGCCGTTTCTAAAAAAGGTTTAGGAGCATAGCTTACCACCCGGACTGGTACAATAGCTTTTATCGCATTCACCTGATAAAAACCTGTTTTTTCTTTAGCGCTGTTGATGATTTGAGCCGCAGCAGCATCAATTTTTTGTTTAAACTTATTGACAAATCCCTCTAATTCACTTTGTCGCGCGATCACTGAATCAATATTAGTAGCATTTTTAATCACAGAAATTGCCCCTTCAATCTCTGTAAAATACTGCCCCAAATCAATCTGTTGAGTAGGATAGGCAACTTGGACATATTCAACAAGCTGTTGTTTAATATCTTCAGAAAATGAAATAGCTTGTTCAATTTGTCCCTGTAAAACCTCACGCACGTTATCTTTAACTGGCTGCAATAACATCGGTAATTGGGGAATTTTTGTCGTTGGGTCTGCCATTGCCAAAATTTGGCGCACTGTTTCCACCCGCTGCAATAATTCTGCATGATTAATATGACGCAACTCCAGTTCCAGAAATTTTAAATCCTGCTTCGCTTGCTCAAATACCTTAACTTGTCCAGTGTAGAAAGATTTTAACTTTTGTCCATCTTCAATCAAATCTTCCAAATCATTTTTATGAAGGCGAACAGCATTGTAAAAATCTGCTGGACTTTCCTTCCCTGCCAACTCAGTGACCAGAGTTAAATGAGTGTCTAATAGTTTAATAAAAGGCAGTCCTTCTAATTGTGCTTGTGCTAACCAAGTTTTTAATTCTGCCTGTTTAACTCTTAAGCTATTTTGGTAAATTTCAAATAACTTTAATGGGTCGTTTGGTGGTGTAATTTCCAATAAATCATTTGCTAAATCCTTAGCCACTCTCAAACTAGCAGGATTGATTACTTCACTGAGACGTACAGTATATTCACTTAGTCCTTTGCGACTTCTTAATTTAGCAACTAACCCTAATTCTTGAGAATTTACCGTCCCTTGAGCCAATCGCAATTCTAAGTTACCCTGATTAACCAATTCTGCTATCAGACCCAGAATATCTAACTCTGACCAACCATAAGGACGAGCTGCAAACTTGTCAATTAAACCCTTAATTGTCACTTGCCGATGAGTTCTTGCTTCATCATTTAACCAAGTTAGCATTTCACTATGAGCGGCTGCATTAAACGCCTGTCCCGAAGTATTTTGTTCTTGATGTTTGCGGCTGAAAGCATTACTTACCTGTTCTTCAGTTTCAAATCCACTATTAACGTAATTCAGCTTCTTGTAAACATTATCAATTAAATAAGTTAACCCTTCAGTTAAAACATTTTTCGAGTCACGAGTGTTAATTTCTACCTTGCTACCGCAAGCGAATACATCTGCACGCTCAATTAAATCTTGTAAAGTAGTAGTAATACGTTCCTTTCGCCGACTATTTTCTTCACTGCGAGTAGTCAGAATTGTCTGGACGCTGGTACTGAGGGTGCCACTATTTTTGCGCCGGATATATTTATCAGTTTTAACCAGTTCAGTCAGTTCATCTAATAGAGTTTGGTCGTCAGCTAATCTAACTAAAACCTCCTGTCCCGCTCCCGTATTGAGAATACAGGTAGTATCTTGTTGGAGTTGGCTATAGCGATCTGCATAAGGCGTAATAATATGAAGGGTAAGGTCGCTAGTTTGTTGTCCATAAGGTTGATCGTCTAACTTCCTATTAAAGGAATATTGATGCCGTTGGTCGTAACGGATTTTCTTGTCGGTAAAAATAGAATCCCAAATTAGCTTTTGCAGTTCTGCTGTTACTTCACTGGGGTCAATCTCAGTATTTTTTACTTCCCGTCCGATATCCTGTTCTTCATAAGTGAGAAAGTTATATTCATCTCCCACTCGCTGAATTAAAGTCTGTTTTTCCAGGCTGTTCAGAGCCGCTTCTACCTGCGCCTTAAGTGCCAATTTATCTTGGTCAATATTACTCAGGCATAAAGTCGTCAAGTTATCCAAATTGGCGCGAATTTCCTTAACATATTTAATCATAAATAGGGTTTTTAGCAAATCTATATCAAACGGTTGCAATTGAGAATTTCGTGCTGCTTGGTCAATAACTTGACTAATGGCGCTATCTAAAAACCCTTCAACAGCTAAGTAGAATGTATTGAAAGGAACTAATCCACCTAACCCTTGACCTGCTACTGCTTTGGAAGCTAGTTGAAAAGCATCTAATAAAGAACGTTCTCCCGATGCTAAATGTTTACCCGCCGCCCCCATCATCCGAATAGCCGTAAAAACTTTTTGCAGTAAATTGAATTGATAAGGAATAAAAGGATAGCCAGCAATAAATTCTTCTGCATTACGATATCCCGGTAATTCAGCACAGTCCGCTGTAAAAGTAATTTGATTTTTTAAGATAGCAACTTTTTGATTGTAAAGAGCTTCTAAACCTCGAATAGCCGCCTCTTTTTTATTCAACAAACGCAGTTTAATAACTTCATCTGTATTAGCTGAAGACAAACTTAAAGGTCGGCTAAATCGACCAATAATTTTAGAAAAGTCCTGCCCTTTTATGCGATTTTTGGTAATTTCATCCATTGCTTCTTGGGAAGTAACAACAACCCAAGCTCGTCCCTGACAAGAAATTCCTAAATCCTCAACAACCGTTTGCAAATTTAGCATCAGGTTGCTGTCATCTCCTACATATTGTCCCACTTCATCGACCATGAATAGTAAGCGATGCTGATTGCCTTTTTTATCCAGGTATTGTTTAACAAGACGAGCAAACTTTTCACTACTTAAGCTATAATTTTGTTCGTTAAAGTCAAGCAAACGATCAGCAGCTTCCGCACTCATTCCGCTAACTGTTTGTAGAGCCGTAGAAATTTCATCTTGGTGAAATCCCCAAGCATCCCGATTTTCTTTCCATTCCAGTCCAGAAACTTGTTGAAATTCGTCTTGGAAAGCTACGTATTTCCCTTGTTGGTCTAATTGACGTTCAAATTCGGCAATTGCTGGAACTGTACCAAAATAACCTAAATGCTCGTCAAAAACTTTCTTAAAAACTTTTATAATACTTTCTTTATCATTTTTACTATTAGCATCGGCTTTAGAATCAATATTAAATAAAATTACATCTGTAGAATTCCGTGTCGCTTTAGTGATACTAGCGCGTAACATTGGATCGGGAACTCGCTCTTGATCGAAGTAATCTAAAGCGTGGCAGTTCCCCAGTGAGCGATTATCCAGCAAATAAGATAAAATTTTCAGGAAGTGAGATTTACCGGAACCAAAGAACCCAGAAATCCAAACCCCCATTTTGTCAGTTGGGGTATCTAGAGCAGTAGTATAGCGATCGTAGAAACTGCGAAAGTGTTTATCTAGTTCGTGAGTGATGACATATTCTTCAAGTTCTTGACGAATGTTATCGCTGTCAAGTTGACCAACTTTAATCACACCATTGATATTACGGTGAATGTCTTTAAGAAATAATTCAGAGATATTCATATTCATAATCAACGCTCCTGCCGGGGAATAAGTGGGAAAGCTCGGTAGTAGTTATCGTCTTTAAAAGTGTTGAATAGGCGAAGTTCTTGACCATCGTAAGAACCGGGAAAAAACATCACCAGTGGCGTGCGATCGAGAGCTGCGTGTAAATTGTTGAGGATAGTGTGAGATCGCAGCAAAGGCCAACTCGCGCCCACCCCTGTCAAAAACACAAGTTGCTCCTGACCACTCAATTTTTTATGGATATGGTCAACAACCTGGGCAGGACGCAGCAAAGGAGAAATAGTTTTATTCAGAACTGCGCTACCTTTAGTTGCTTCCAAATCAAATGCTTTCTGCAAAACTCGCCGTCCTTGCAAGATTTCTAGAATGGCATGGTAGAGGTTAATCTCCTCTACTTTCAGATTATTGATAGAATTTGTTAGTTGCAGCTTTAAACGAGCAACGTGCTGCTGCACTAATGGCTCGTGTTCGGGGTCATAATCAAATATATAAAAGCCAATTTCGTTGCCAATCCCGCGATTGTTAAGTAAGCGAGAGTCTTGTAAAGCAAGGAGTAATTTATCAAGACGTTGCTGAATAGTTGGCACAGACATATTTTTCATGCTGTTGGGTTTATCGGATACCAGCTTGGCAAAAGAGGAAGACCGAAAACCAGATCCATAAATTTAGCCAGAAACATCGAGCCCGGTATCAACGTGCAGAAAAAGGAAAATGACGATGCCCACGGGTGAAACTTATACACAGTCGTTGACGCCTGGTTGACTGACAAAACTCCAAGGGAAAGGAGGTTCAACCCATAGTCGAAGGGCATTTCCGGTTTATTGTGAAAGTTACCACACAACCACAAAAACCAATGAGAACCTCCTAACTCTATCATCAACTACAGACTTTGTTTGATCAATCCATGCCCTGGGCAGACTATCGGCATCTACAAACACTCATTTGGATGGTGATTGGCTTAGTCTACAGCGAATACATTAATTTAACCGAATGGACAATCTATGCGCGAACTCGCGATCGGTTTGCTCAGAGTCATTAACGGTGCTTCAGGCGCTGGTTGCACAACCCTCGCATTCGATGTCCAACAGTGATTCCGCGTGGGACGAGAATATCCTGGTCAATGCTTGCAGCCGGAAGAGATCCAGAAGTTTATGCTCATCCAGAGGAATTTCTGCCGGAACGTTGGTTAGACAAGAATAAGGAAACAAGTTCACTGCCAATGATAGACTTTGGCGAGCGGCTCGCATCGTTGTTTAGGAGAGCATCTATCAATGCTGGAAGGAACGATGATGTTAGCATTATTGCTGCGCCACTTCGATTGGGAGTTAGTCAAAGGTCGTTCTTCTCTGGAACAATTACAGCAAAACCTGTTAATTTATCCATCAGCTCGAATGCCAGTACGCTTTCGAGGCAGAAGTTAAGCCTAAACCTTTCAAACACCGCCATTTTTAAGAATGTACAAGATAGCCTGATTAGGGTGAATTGGCTGGCTCAAGAAAATCTGCGAATGGCACCCCCACCCTCAAAATCAAAACCCTAAGTGCTGCACGGCCCGTCGCTTCGTTTCTTCGCCCCGGCGATCGTACTTAGCTGTCGTCACAGGGGAAGCGTGACCTACCAACTTCTGCACTGTCACTATATCGACTCCAGCATCGAGGAGGTCTGAGCAAAACGTGCGCCGAAAATCGTGAGGCGAGAAAGAATCCACTCCAGCGAGGAACGCCCGTCGCTGCAAAATCTTCAAAACACCATCATCCGTCATCTGCCGAAATTGAATTTCTCCTCCCTTACGGATGGAAAAAAGCAACGGGCCCGATTCCTCTCCTCTCAAATTGAGCCACTTTTCTACCAAAGCGATCGCCGGTTCTGAGATATAAACTGTTCGGTATTTCTTGCTCTTACCCTCTCTAATTTCCAACGCTCCCGTAGATAGGTTGAAATCTGCCACATCCAGATTGACTGCTTCAGCACGACGAATGCCACCTCCACGCAAGATAGCAATCAAGGCTGCATCTCGAACATCAACCGTACTCTCACCAGAGCAGCTTTGCACCAGCGCTGCAATTTCATCCGGGGATAGCGCCCGCCCCCTTGGTTTTCCCGATTGCTTGATACTCTTGACATCCACAGCTTTACTGTAATCCAGGGGGTCGATTAAATCTAACCGCAAAGCTTCCTTAAGCACCCGCCGTAGGGCGCACAGCATTTGATTGACCGAAGCTGGCGCGTACTGTTTCTCCAGAGCCGAGCGCAGCGCTGCCGTGTGCTTGTAGCGCAAGGCTGCCCAATTCAACGTCATCCGGTCGCACTCCGAGCCCGCCAGCAACTTCGCCATGATGTCCAGCGCCGCCCCCATAGTTGCCTTCGAGCGATCGCTTCCCAAACTGTCAAGGTACACCTCCGCAGGATGCAATGCCAGTGGCACCGGTGCGTGCAACTTCAAGGTTTCTGGCTGTTGCTCTCCAATTCGGTTGAGCATTTAGTATTTATAAGTGACATTATAAATACTAAATTTTACGCCGTTAACGGTTCACGCGATCGATCGATTTGGCTCTTCCCTCGTGAACCCTCACCGTCCGGGGACGAGCCCGTGTGTTCCCTCCTGTTCGTAGAAGAACACCTTTATGCAGCTTTAGCCTGTTTTTTTGGGCTAGTTGCTGTGAATGGCCTGATATTGCTTTATCGCTGGTGGGTGGGAGAGTTATGCTCCGTGGGGAGAATTTTTGGGGAGTGCGATCGCGAATGGCTGTAATGATATGATGGCGGAATGGCAATCAATACTGCTCGGTTAAGCAATTTCGTGGGTATGATATGTCCGCTAAAGATATCTTTCACAATGCTGTTCGTTCAGCTTTAGAAAAAGAGGGATGGATCATCACTCACGATCCTCTTTTTATCAAGGTAGAGGAACTTGATTTTTTTATCGACTTAGCAGGGGAGAAAATTTTAGCAGCAGAGAAAGATGGCTTCAAGATTGCTGTAGAGATTAAGTCTTTTATCGGTGCATCTGATTTAGCCAGCTTTTATATAGCTTTGGGTCAATTTCTCAGCTATCGTTCTGCCCTGAGAAAAAAGCAACCAAACAGAATTTTGTATTTAGCAATAAACCAAGATGTGTATAATGATTTTTTCAGCAATCGTTTTATTCAAGAATTAATCGCTGAGCATCAGCTCAAATTACTCATTTTTGATGCTATTCAAGAGGGTATACTTTTATGGAAAGAGTAAACTACAGAGAATTAATCCAAACAATTCTGTCTCAACACTCAAGGAATGACTTGGATACTGAAACAGAAGTTCAATTACTTTTTGATACCGAACGGGAGCATTATCATGTGGTTCATTTGGGCTGGGACGAGCAAAAACGGGTTTACGGCTGTGTGATTCACGTTGATATAAAAGATGGTAAATTTTGGATTCAGAGGGATAGAACGGAAGCAGGAATAGCGAATGAGTTAGTAGCCGCCGGAGTTCCCAAGGAAGATATTGTTTTAGCTTTTAAAGCCCCTTACGTGCGTCAATTTACTGAGTTTGCAGTGGGGTAATTGGGATACGAAGGATTTACATTTTCATCAAAAATAAAGTATTTAGTTTGGTCACGCGAGCGGAACTTACGCTTATAGAACCCATTTGAGATCTATTGCTGTAAGCGTAAGCCCTGTGCGATATCGATTTGGGATCTTTTGCCACCATTGCCCCATGATTTCTCATCTTGTGGCTATTGAGTTATGTGAGACGACTTGTTTGTCTGCCTTATTTTTTAAGAAAAGATGTCAAATGGGTTCGGCGTTGCTTAATCAGGGTATGAAAAAAATAAGTTTAAAATCCAGAAACTTTGTGGATAGTGGTTTCTATGACTGGCATATTTAGCCTTTCATACCGTAAATCAGCAACGCCAAAAATTTCGTAAGGATTCAGGTAAAAATAGTTCCGCAGAGAGCCGAACAATAGGGTAATGTAGTCAGATGAGCGAAAAGTCAGAGTTATCAGCAGCACTAAAATTAGAAATGGTTGACCAGTTGAGCCGTGAGGAGCTGGTCAAAATTGTGCTCACCCAACAGAAGCTGATTGAAAAATTACAACAAAAGCTCGAAAAGCTCCAAGAGAGACAGCCCAGTAATAGTAAAACATCATCAAAACCACCATCGAGCGATCTGATACAGAAATCAGAGACAGCCAAAGTTGACAATTCAAAAGAGTCAGAGTCAGAGTCAGAGTCCCAACCAAAGCGCAAACCAGGAGGACAGCCGGGACATATCGGTAAAACCCGAAAAGGATTTGGGCGAGTAGATAGATATCAAATCAGCACTCCTGAGTATTGTGAGCATTGTGGTAGTCCTGAATTAAGTGATGCGATTGGTTTGAGCTCGCAGCAGGTAGCCTGTGCCGGTGGCCTTACCTATTGAAGTGGTGGAATATCAACGAGTCAAATGTCAATGTAATGAATGTGGAGCAATGGTGATGGGTGCACCAGCATCAGGGATAGTTCCAGGACAAGATTTAAGCATCGACCTACAAGCATTATTGGTATGGTTAGGTAATTATGGGCACATATCCTATGAAAAACAACAAGAGTTCCTGCGCGAACTAGGTGGAATCGAAATTGGGATAGGGACATTACAAGCAACAAACGGGCGGGTAGCTGATACTGTAAAGCCTGCCGTTGAAGAGCTATGGCAATGGGCACCATTGCAAGCTTTCCGTCCATGTGGATGAAACTCCGTGGTGTGTCAAGGGAGTCAAAGAATGGTTATGGACAGCTACGGGTCAAGATTTTTGCCTGTTTCATGCCGCAGACACTCGCAGTAGAGCCGAATTAGAGACAATGCTGGGGAACGAGTTTGCTGGTGTGTTGAGTTCCGATGATTTTAGCGTCTATAACGGTGTGATTGTGGGAGGGCAGCAGAAATGTTTAGCCCATCTACGGCGACGTTTTAAGAAAGTTTTGCAAATGGGCCACGGTAATAACACTGTCGTCGCTTCTGCATTTTTGGAATTAATTGATGAGGCATTTCGACAACATCGAAAATGGCGGGAACACCCTGAAGAGCTTGATTATCACACTTGGGCAAGGGACTTTAAGACCAGGTTGGCAGAATTGTTAAATACTTGGCAAGGTCATGTTGGTCATGCTGCTGGACTGTTACTGCGCTCGTTGCGTGAGAAAGCGCAACAGTGGTGGTACTTTTTAGACCATCCATCCATTCCTCCTGATAATAATTTGGCAGAACGTTCTTTGCGATTAGCCGTGACTAAACGTAAGGTATCTGGGGGCTCCCGGTCAATGTCTCGGTTTGAACAAACTGCTGATTTGTTATCTGTGATTCAGACTTGTCGGTTTCAGGGTAAAAGCGCAATAGCTTTTTTCCGTGATGCTCTATCTGCCCATTGTTGTGACTTTTTCATCCCTTCTCTTCTTCCCCAATCAAAGACCTGAATCCTTACAAAATTTCATTGCTCAAAAAATCACCGACTCTCTTGCTAAACAATAAATAAACGTATAGCTGGGTATTAATGTGGGTTCAAATCACATTCCAAAACGACCAGCAGAAGCAATCGTTATTTGGTAAGCTACGATTCGGCTTAGGGCGTTGGATTAGGGGACGATCCAAAATAGGAACGATCGTAGGACTGCCCTAAAATTTCCTGACCAATGGATGACAAAACGCGATCGCGATTATCGTGCAGGACGTAAAAGGACAAGTCTCGCAATATTCGCTCTATCGGACTCGGTTGAATCAGGGAGCGAGCACCACAAGTGTTTATGCAGTCGTTCACCGTTTCAGTAGCCAGTTGCTCAGTTATGTAACGGGCCCGATTGCCTGCTTGTTTGGCCCCTAACTGCTGACCTGTTTCCCAGAGAGTGGCTGTGTGCCGCAACCAGAAATGCATAGTATCTATATTCATTGCCGCCTTAGCAATCCGGTGCTGTACGTAGGGATCGTGCCCTTTTTCCTGCTTATTGATGTATGCCAAAGCATACTCATAGGCTCCCTCAGCAGCTCCTAGAAAAGCAGCCCCATAATGAGGTGTAAACCGCGTCTGCCACTCCTCAAGGATGTACTGTCCTGGATAGCCAATCAGGTTTTCGTTAGGGATGAAAGTCTCCTCAAAGCGAACCAGGTAACTCACTGTACCTCTCATGCCAATTGGCTGCCACCAACTATCATCAAAACTAACACTGGGGTCGGATAAATTGCAGCCCAGCATCAGTACCGATGCCGGCGAGCTATTGTTATGACGCGCTCCCCCAGCCCCTGCTGGGTTGACAAGCAGAACTGCCCACTGTGCTGCTGGGGCGCTGGTAGCGAAGACCTTTGTGCCATTAACGATGTAGCCGTCATTTACCACTTGAACAGTTGTCCCCAGGCCAACTTTTTGACCTGGAATTTGAGACTGCGGTTCTCCACTCCAAGCGGCCCATTTCTCCCCGCGATCGACAATGCCCTCAAACCAGCGCTTTTTCTGAGACTCATTAGCCATAGCTGTCAGTAAAACTTGGGCATTTGCGTGTCCTTCCCAACAACGGGCTAAGGATAAATCTACCTTGGCCAGTTCCTTGGTCATCATCCAGAGGGTAAAGATATCGCTATCATGTCCTAACCCTAAACCACCATATTCAGTTGGCACAGCAGGCCCATTAAGACCTGCATTAAAAAGGTCTTCAAAATCTTCCGTTGGGAAGCTGGAAGTGCGGTCATAGTCTACGGCACGAGAGGCGAATTTATCGCGGGCCAGTTGGCTAATACGCTCAATCAGGGTTTGCTTATTGAGAGTTAGATTGGAAATCATCTAATGGAGTTTTATAGACTTATTTTTGCTTGCTGATGAGGCCAAGCAGGACCTCTTTGAGCCTTTTCTTAGTCCAGCCGATAGTAAAACTCCCGGCACAGAAAATTGGGTTGGTTGCCATCTTTGAACGTGAGAAAGGCGGCAATGACCCACAAGCCTTTGCTCATGTTAGCTGCCAACAAGGATTCCACTGAATCGAGTTCGTATCGCGCACAGAAAGCGTTCTCATTCAAGTTATCCACAAACGGTGTCACCTCAGTTTCACCCCAATCTTTGGGGGACTGTGTACCATAAGCGTGCATAATGATTTTCTCATCATGCTTGGTCAGGGTAAATTTCTCGATCCATCTGGTCTTGGTGTTTGTGTTTATCCAAGTACCCAAAACAGGCGTGAAATCAATAATCTTGCCACTTTCGGGCTGGTGACCGTAAAGTTCGTTTCGCTCCATCTTAAAATCCTCCTCTTCCATTAGCGATGATAAAACTCGCGGGTAAAGTGACTGGTGCGATCGCTGCCATCCAGATAGCGGGTATACAAGTTAAGAACCAGAACCCCCAGTTTTTGGTTTGCCATCACCTGCGTCTCAATCCCATCCAAGTTGTAAGTAGCCTGAAATCCCCCTGCCATCTGCGAGGTTCCTGCAACGTAAGGCATAGCTTCAACCTCACCCCAGTCAATGGGATCGGGTTCGTTGGCTCCATAACCCCGAAACACAAGGCGACCGTCCCTAGAGGTGAGGACGACTCGAACCAAGTAACTGCTGTCCGGCTTAGTATTGACCCACTCACCGACTAGGGGCGAAAGATCGAGCGGCTCCTTGGCAGAGGGTCGCAGATCGGCTTTCATGTAAGATGCGTATTGAGTTGTTTGTTTCACAATGTAGCTCTCTACTTATGTGGTGTGGCAATTAATCAATGTGAGCCGATTATTAGGATACAACTCATGAGGATGAAACTGTAGGGGCAATCCCCCTGTAGTTGCCCCAAACTAGGCGTCATCGCGCAGCACAGTGGCGCTACCCTACAAATACCATCATCCTGCAACTATGCAAAAAAACAGCAGGATTCCTTGAGTACCTGTAGTCTTGCCCATTCAGTTCCAGCGAAAGTGAAAATGGATATTTCGTATCTTATTACAAAAATTATCATTAAGGGATCAGACGAAGCTGCTAGGGTAATGAGCAGGTTTTTTAACCTATAGAGATAACTCGTAATAGGAACACAGATACCTGATGAGTCCTAGAATAACGCTACATCTAGCAATGGGTATAGCTTTGTGTCTTTTGTCCCCGAGCTGTGCCGAACAACCCAAAGCTGGATTGAAGCAGCAAAAGTTAATTATTACCGGAGCCAGTACGATCGCCCCTTTGGTTTCAGAACTGGGTAAACGGTTTGAAAAACAGCATCCTGGTACTCGCATAGATGTCCATACAGGCGGTTCGGCGCGGGGGTTGACAGATGCACGTCAAGGATTGGCCCACATCGGTATGGTTTCGGAGGCTCTAACTGAAGAAGAGCAAAAAGGGATGCAGGTCTTTCTCATTGGTCGTGATGGGATTAGCATAATTGTTCATGCAGACAACCCCTTAGATAAGATTGTCAGCAAACAGGTTGTTGCTGTCTATACTGGGAAAACCAAGAATTGGAAAGACTTAGGCGGTAAAGATGCTCCTATAACCCTCGTACACAAGGCAGAGGGACGTTCGACACTGACGCTATTTTTGCACTATTTTGGCATTGACAATAAAGCGGTTAAAGCTGATGTTGTCGTTGGGGATGACCAGCAGGGGATTAAAACAGTGGCTGGAAATCCGAACACGATCGGCTACGTTTCTATTGGTTCTACAGAACAAAGCATTCAGCAGGGTGTAAAGGTGAAACTTCTCACTCTCGATGGTGTTAAAGCAACAAGTGCTGCTGTTGCGGATAACAGTTTCCCCTGGCAGCGATCACTTAACTTAGTGACAAAGGGACAACCTACGGAATTGACCAAGCAATTCATCGATTTTGTTCAGGCTCAGGAAAACTATGACATCTTCCGCAAAGAAAACTTCGTTCCCGCAAAACGTTGATCGGTTACTTATCTGGAGCCTGCGGGGTATTGCAGCGATTGTAGGAACAATTGTCCTGTTTATTATCGGATTCTTGGTTCTGGAGTCCCTGCCGGTGTTCCGGAAAGTAGGTGTACTTCCATTCTTGAGGAACACTTCTTGGAATCCCATGGAAGGAGTCTATAGTCTCACACCGATGCTTATCAGTACGCTGCTGGTTGTAGCGGGTGCAGTTCTACTAGCTGCTCCTATAGGGATTTTGTCAGCTTTGTTTTGCCACTACTACGCCCCCAAACCGGTTGCCAATCTGTATCGACGATTGCTGGAGATCATGTCAGGAATTCCCGGTGTTGTCTACGGTTTTTGGGGATTAGTGGTATTGGTGCCGCTGATTAATCGCTTACACCCGCCAGGAACCAGCTTGCTAGCTGGTATTTTGTTGCTAGCGCTCCTGATTACACCCACAATTGCCTTAATTGCTGATGCCAGTTTAGCTGGAGTACCTCAAGAGTATTTGCAAGGTGCAGTGGCTCTTTCATTATCTCGCTGGGGAACCATCAGGGAGATTGTTCTACCTGCTGCGCGATCGGGATTGTTCACAAGTATCATCCTGGGAACGGGTCGGGCTATAGGAGAAACTATCATCGTTTTGATGGTTTGTGGCAACATTGTTCAGATTCCTAGCAGTGTATTTGAGCCGATTCGGACTCTACCTGCAAACATTGCTCTAGAAATGGATTTTGCTTTGGGAGATCACCGCTCGGCTTTGTTTGTTAGCGGGCTACTGTTGATGGGGGTAAACCTTGTTTTAGTGCTACTAGCAGAGGCGATCGCACAAGAGGAAATTTATCACAACTAGGTTTTGAGAATCTTGCATCTGAATTCACAGTTAAGAAAGATGTTTTAGCCAAATGTCAAGACACAATATCCCTCCAACTCAGAACAATCCTGCAGGCGTCCCCCGCAGTCAGGCGGCAACCAAATCTGACCTCATAGCACGAAGCAAAAAGATTGCCTACGCAGACATCCTACTTAGTTTGCTTGTTTGGGCAGTTGCAATTTCTGTCACCGCAGTTTTCCTCTGGATCTCAGTTGATATTGTTTGGCATGGTGCCGGACATTTGTCCTGGGAATTCCTGACTACAGAGCCAGAAGAGGCAGGTCGCCAAGGTGGCATTGCCTCAATTCTCGTTTCGACAGCGCTGCTTTTGAGCGTTTGCTTGCTCGTTGCCGTACCCCTGGGCTTGGGAACAGCGATATTTTTGGCTGAATTTACTGTATTGAATAACTGGTTTGGACGGTTGGTGCGGCGCAGTTTAGATATGCTAGCCAGCGTTCCATCTATTGTTTTCGGTTTATTCGGTAATGCCTTTTTCTGTGTGACACTGGGACTTGGATTTTCGATTCTTTCGGGAGGCTTAACCCTGGCTTGCATGGTGCTGCCCCTTCTGATCCGTTCTGTAGAGGAGGGGCTGCGGTCTGTTCCCCATGAATACCGCTTGTCCGCTGCCTCTCTAGGACTCTCACGCAGCACAACCCTCGTAAACCTCTTATTGCCCGCAGCATTTCCTAGTTTAGCTGCTGGGTTGATTTTGGGTATCGGACGGGCGATCGCTGAAACTGCGGCTCTGATGTATACGAGTGGTTACGTTGAGCGGATGCCAGAATCCCTGCTGGATTCTGGTCGTACTCTATCCCTGCACATATACAGCTTATCGATGAATGTTTCTGGTGGAGATAGCAGTGCTTATGCCTCAGTTGTGGTATTGATGATTCTACTATTAGTGACTAATGGCGCTGCTATTTGGATAGGAGAGCACTGGCTCCATAGTAGGATTCAAAATTGATATCTGCTTGCACCAAGTCTTGGCATTTTGATCGCGACTCGCTTATGGATATGCCTTCATCAGAAACACAATTGATTTCTTCTCCTTCTGAGGAGGATTTGCCTCTACCTTGCCTGTACACTGAGCGGTTGAGCCTATACTACAACTCTAACCTTGCCCTGGAAGACGTGACGCTCTCCATTCCCAAAGGTTGTATTACTGCACTTATTGGGCCTTCGGGATGTGGCAAGACTAGCTTTTTGTCGTGCCTCAATCGCTTGACTGACTTGATTCCCAACTGCAAAATATGCGGTCAAGTTCGGCTGGAGGACTTAGATATTCTCCATCCTAAAACGGATACAGTTGCGCTTCGCCGTCGGGTGGGCACCATCTTCCAAAAACCCAATCCTTTCCCCCTCTCTATTTGGAAAAATATCGCTTTTCCCCTTAGAGAGCATGGAATAAAAGATCGCCAGAGGATTGATGAAATTGTTGAACAGGTTCTGGTAGATGTAGGTTTGTGGGATGAAGTCAAAGACCGGCTGAAGTCTCCAGCACTTCGCCTTTCTGGGGGTCAAAAGCAGCGCTTGTGTATTGCTAGAACTTTGGCATTGCAGCCAGAGATTCTGTTAATGGACGAACCTTGCAGCGCTCTCGACCCTATCACCACAGGTATTGTGGAAGACCTAATTGTAAGTTTGCGAGGAAAATACACAATTTTAATTGTTACGCACAACCTGGCTCAGGCTCGACGAATTGCTGATTATGTCGCTCTGTTCTGGGTCAAAGATGGCAGCGGCAGACTGATTGAAGCGGGTTCGGTTAAACAAATCTTTGAAAATCCTCAGCAACCTACTACAGAAGCCTATATCAGCGGTAGCCGAGGATAGGGAGAGTTCTAAGAAATGTTCAGTCCCTAAAATTGGGGATGCACTACTAAGCACTTATGTCAGCTCTAACTACTTGACTAATGCCCTAGAGACTTGTTTTTGGTTAATCATAGCCTCCGTATACCAAACCAGTTCCTCGATAAACGATTCCAGCTTGGGTTTGAATGCTGAATTACATAAGTTTCCGCTTTCGTCAAAGAGATCCTGTACGTTGGAGACGGGTAACTTGTCTGGGATAGGTAAGCCTCCGAGCGCCAGACAGACGAGTTGTAACTGCGTCAGACAATTTAGCCCTCCAAAACCACCAGAGGACACAGTACAGATACCAATAGGCTTATACCGCAAAGCCTGGGGTTCTAGGTAGTCAAGGGCGTTCTTCAATACTCCAGGGTATCCTCCCTTATATTCTGGAGTAACAATGAGAAGACCATCAGCTTGACCAAGTTTAGAACAGAACTGGAGTACAGTGGGTAGAGGAGTTGATGTTTCATTCAATCTCTCCTCTAGAATGGGAAGTCTATATTCGCGCAGGTCAATGAGTTCCGTTTGCACGCGATCGCACTGACGCAATTGTTCCAAAATAAACTGAGCCACCTTCACACTCTGCCTTCCGGTTCGAGAACTTCCAAGAAGAACAGGGATATAAGCCTTAATCATGCCTAGCTCTGCCAAATCCTTTAAGTTGTTGTGTGGATTTTGCCCTTGACATCATATTATCTTAATGGAAGAGCGGGACGATATTTGCTCAAAACTTTTTGATAAGCATCACACTTGCATATTGTCAACAAGCAATATTGCTGAATTAGGAAAAGGAATTTCCCATGCAACTAACAAGCGATCAATTGAAAACTTATGAAGACCAAGGCTATCTGCTCTTGCCCAATTCTTTGGCCCCTGGGGAAGTAGAGGTGATGCGGACTGAAGCCAGTGCTCTGTGTCTCCAAGATTTGGCTGGGAAAATTCTTAAAAAAGACGGAAAAACTGTCAAAATGATTCATGGCACGCATCTGGAAAACAAAGTTTTTCATCGATTAGTCCGTCACCCAAAACTTCTCAAGCCGGTAATGCAGATATTGGGCGACTCTGCTGTCTACATCCATCGGTGTAGCCTTAACTTTAAGCCAGCATTTGAAGACACGATGTGGTCGTGGCATCAAGATTCTTTTTATTTTTGTAAAGAAGATGGTATGCCTACAGACCAAGCAGTGATCGCCATCGTCTTCTTGGATGAAGTTAACGAATTTAATGGTCCGATTTTGCTGATGCCGGGTTCTCATAAGGAAGGCTTGATTAACCCCATCACTGAAGAAGAAGAGTCTTCAGCCATTGAAGAGAAACAATATCTTAAATCTCGTCGAACGCAGTATATGCTGAGTAGGCCAACTGTTACCAAGTTGGTCGAAAAATATGGAATTGTCGCTCCTAAAGGTTCTGCTGGTTCAGTTCTCCTGTTTCATCCCAGTTGCGTTCATGGTTCAGCACCTAATATTATGTCTCCGTTCAATCGTACAATTGCAGTAATTGCCTACAACAGTGTGGAGAACATTCCCATTCCCGTGGAAAATCCACGTCCCGAATATGTAGCAGGTCGAGATTATCGACCAATAGAGCCTCTGTCAGAGGATGTTTTATTGCAAGTATTATAAAAAACACAGCAGTGACTATAACTTCAATTCGTACACTTATTATCGTCGCCATTAAGGAACCGTACCCACCGATGGGAGGGGGAGCTTTACGTATCTGGCAAGACATAAACATCATGATGAAGTTTGGCTCCGTTGGTGTTTTTTATATTCTTACTAGGAAACCTAATGACCAAACGATTCCTGGTGTTGACCCACAACATCATTACAACTTGGTTGAGCCACAGCTTTCATTCTGGGAAAAGTTGGAACTTTGGTTTTGGTGGCTGCACCCCCGTAAATTTTCCCGCACAATTGGGCGGTATACGAAGGCGGCTGCCCAAGAGTTAGAGAGAGTCCTCGCAGAATTTCAGCCCGATCTGGTGCTAGCAGACATCCGGGCGTATGAATATGCGCCTATAATCAAGCGTTATGGATGTCGCTTTATCTTAGAAGAGCAAAACGTAGAAGTGCTTGTGAGAGAGGGACATTACTCGGCATACTCTGCACTTGAGAACCGAAAGTTAACGATTAAGGAGAAGATTGAGCGTTCTCTTGACCTTTCCCGAACCAAGCTAGCTGAACGTGACTTGCTTGACCAAGCAGACCAAGTCTGGATGTGCAGTGATGTGGATGACAAACTGCTACAGGATTTATACGGACAAGTCTCGCACGCACGGGTAATTCCCAATGGGATTGATGTCACACACTACGACACCGTCCGCTTGGGTAAATGCACTCTGCCCGAGGGATTGTCGAAAAAACAGCGGAATTTACTTTATTGTGGTCAATTTACGTATCCTCCTAATGTCCAGGCCGTTGAGATCCTGATCGACCAAATTTATCCGCGACTACGGCAAGTTTATCCAGATTGCCGTCTATTAGTCGTGGGACATTCCCCTACTCAACGGATGCTTGAAGCTGCCAAACGAGATTCTGGAATTATCGTCACTGGCGAAGTTCCAGATGTTCAACCTTATCTGGCTGCTGCCAATGTGATGGTTGTACCGTTACGTCACGGTAGTGGCACTCGCCTGAAAATCCTGGAAGCTTTTGCGGCGGGCTGTCTTGTGGTTAGTACCGCCAAGGGATCTGAAGGATTGAACGTCAAGGATGGGGAACACCTGCTGATTAGGGACGAGATTGAAACGATGATAGAAGGAGTGTGTCAGCTTTGGTCAGATCCTTCCTTAGGACAAAAACTTGCTAACTCTGCCTATGAACTGGTAAAGTCTGAATATTCGTGGTCAGCAATTGGACAGAAGGTAGAGTCGGCAATTCAAGAACTGTTCTGACAAAATTTCATCAAAGAACTATAATGCTTTAGCCAGGAATGAAAAGATGCTTCAAGCGGCGTATTATGGACATCACAAATGTTGCTCTCAATACATTACCAATATTATTAAGGAAATTTGTGCCACTCTCAATTTGTCCTGGGAGTTAGAAGACCATGCCGTCGAGTTGCCCAAGCGTTTCTATCTAGAAGATAATCAATTTAAAGAATCCTTTTTAATTTGCTGGAACTCAGATTATTTGCTGGTTCGCTCTTTGGAGTGTTTGGGGTTTCATGTCATACGCGATCCAAGAGACATTATTACATCGGGCTATTTCTCTCATTTGTACAAGCATGGAGAAAAATGGCCAAAGATGAGGGTTTATAGAAATTATTTGCAAGGCTTGGACAAGGAAGAGGGTATTTTAGCAGAGATGGAATTTTCCTCAGTGTACTTATATCATATATTTTCTTGGAAGTACAATAATCCCAACGTTTTAGAGAAGAAGTTTGAGGATTTGATCGCCAACCCGATGGAGGAGTTTACAGAGATATTTTCCCATTTGCAAATTGTACCAAACTTGCTTTGCAAGGAAGATTTACGCGCCATCATCGATAAATATTCTTTTAAACGATTATCAGATGGCAGAACCCAAGGAGAAGAAAACGTTTACTCTCATTACCGAAATGGTATAACAGGAGATTGGAAGAATCATTTTTCTGAGCAGCACATTGAGCGGTTTAAAAAGTTGTTTAATCCAATCTTGATCAAAACAGGCTATGAAACAGATGAAAATTGGTAAAGCAACTTTATGAACGTATCTATTGTCATACCCGCTTACAACGCAGCAGAAACAATTACTGAAACGCTTGCGTCTCTTCAGGCTCAAACGATGCCAAACTGGGAAGCAATCGTAGTCGATGATGGCTCTAATGATGAAACAGTAGCGCTCGCCAACCAATTCGCTGCCAAAGACAGCCGGATTCGCACCGTTAGCCAGCCCAATCAAGGGGTAAGCGCCGCCCGAAATAGGGGTATCAGTCTAGCCAATTTCGACTGGCTGTCGTTTCTCGATGCGGATGATTGGCTCTCACCACAATACCTGGAACGAATGACCGAAGCTATTGCCTCTGATTCCAGTCTAGACGCTGTTCACTGTGGAATGAGGCGTGTAGATCCTGACGGCAACACGTTCTTCGATAAATACGTTCCCGATTTGACCGACTTATTTCCTGTGTTCGCCCGCCAATGTCTCTTGCTCATCCATGCCTGTGTCTTCCGCAAAGTGCTCGCTGAGGAGGTTGGCGGATTCGATATTTCCCTAAGTTCTGCTGAAGACTGGGATTTCTGGCAGCGCATTGCTCGCACTGGCGCTCGCTTTGGAGCCGTTAAGGAGATATTAGCATTTTACCGAATGCGACCCAATTCCCTTTCCAGAGATGGAAATAGGACTTTTGTTAACGCCGTGCGCGTATTAGCCCAGGGTCACTCGCCCGATCCGCGCGTGCCGAACCCCCATCCCAGCCATGCAGAAGGAGAACCGAGAGAAGCACTTGCGAAGCTAAGGCTTGAGAAGTCAAGTTGGCATGCGGGATTACTGATCGGTAGCGGTAAGGACGCTCAGCATCTGCTCAAACTGCTCGTCAATGACAGCGCTCCGAACCTATGGCCGCCTATTATCGCACACCGCATGTTTAAGTCTGTACTTGTCTCCACTTGTCAACTGCCAGCCGCTTGGGAAAAGCTATGGCCTAGTGTTGAAAGCCGCATCAAGGACTTCTTTGTGGCGCTGGAGGAACAGTCGCAGGCTACCGGGTTGGCTCGTCGCACTGGCACCATTTTAGAGCGCATGGTCTTGCAACACTCCCAGGTGAGAAAGCCATTGACTATCGGGACTACTTATGCAGTTCGCCTAGAGGTGACAGAGCCAATTTCTGATATTTGTCCAACAGTAGGGACTGAGCGTCTCCACTGCATTGTGGAAATGGAGGGAACTGAGCTAGGTAGGCTGGAATTACCCATATGTGATGGACTGGTTGCTAGCTGGGTCATCAAAGATGCGATCGCAGCCCAATATGCTGGGCAAATTCTCGGTCGGTTTTTCGAGCATACAGTCAAAAGAAGCGGGAATCCAGAAGCAGAGGAGCAGGAGAGTAAAAGAGATTCCCCAAGCCAAAATCTAACCCCATCAGCCCCCCCTTACCAAGGGGAGGAAATCCAAAATCTCCACGACCAAATCGACTGGACGGTGTTTTTGCAGCAAATCTGGGGACGTCCGGATTGGCCCTTGGAGCGCTTCTATAACCCAGAGGTGGTGGAGGAAGCGATCGCACGAAAGCGCGTTGAAGACGGCTGGCTTATTGTAGAAATTAGTGAGGAACTACCCGACATAGAGGTGGCAGTTCCAGAGCTTGATGTTGTGCTGACCGTGGGAGGCGTTGCCATTGGCAGCGTGAGTATCCCCGTCGAGCAGAATTTTGTCTCTGCTCAAGCTCTGCGGGTGGCGCTGACGAGGGCAAGTGAGCTTGAACTGTGCCGCGCTTGTGTCCGGGAAGGTCTGCTGGGTAGACCGCTGAATGAGTCAAGATCGCTGCGATCGCGTCTCGTTGAGGCGGCTATGGCACAAGCTCAGTCACCCGAATGGTTTGCCTCCACCCGAAGAGCTGTTGTCAGTAGTGAGCTATTGTCTCCTAATACAGTGGTGTTAGGTCGTCGCCGTGGGGCGATGGGAACGAGTGCTTCTCGACGAGCGATACTGCCGGGAGCAGTAGGGCGTGAATTAGTAGAAATGGCTCAAGTCGTCGGAGAACCAGTGATGCAAATTCCCCCTCCCGGCACGCTGCCAGAGCGAGTCATTTACGCCCCAGAGCTAATTGATCGTCCGTCTGAGTGTCCTACACCCAGTTCGATGCAATCCGCAAGTGTTAAGACAAGATTCCACGGTCGAGCGTTTTTCGAGACTTGGTTTTCCACTCAACCCGACCCCTGGAAATACACTAGCCCCTACGAGCAGACCAAGTACGAGCAGACTCTCTCCTTACTCCCCTCAACCCAGATTGGCAAAGCACTCGAATTGGCTTGTGCCGAAGGACATTTTACCGCTCAATTGGCTCCTCGTGTGGAGCGCTTAATTGCCGCTGATATCTCCCAAATCGCCCTTGACCGGGCTGCTGAACGTTGCCGCGACCTACAGAATATCAGCTTCCAGCACTTGGACATGACTAAAGACCCACTGCCGGGACACTTCGACCTGATTGTCTGTAGCGAGGTACTTCACTATCTCAAAGATCTGGAGGAACTTAAAGTAATCGCCAGCAAAATTGCTGACGCCCTCGAACCGGGTGGCTATCTACTCATGGCTAACGCGCATCTGATCGTAGATGAACCGGACAAAACTGGCTTTGACTGGGGCAACCCGTTTGGTGGCAAAGTCATCGGTGAGACATTTGCCAGCATCCCTACATTGCGTTTGGTCAAGGAAATCTGGACCCCCTTGTATCGGGTGCAGTTGTTCCAGCGTCATCCCTGGCAGCGCCACATCCCAGAAGTAGTTAAACTGACTGAACAGCCTGCACCAATATCACCAGAGCAGGAGGCTTACGTCCGCTGGCATGGCGGTCAGCCCCGGAGAAGTGGTCGCCGCCTACAGCCTGTTGTCACTCAAAAGCTGCCAATCCTCATGTACCATCGCGTCGCACCAACAGGTTCAGCGACAATGAATCGTTACCGGGTGACGCCGGAAGCGTTTGAGGAGCAGTTGCGGTATCTGCGGGATGCTGGTTTTTACAGCGTGGCATGGGAAGATTGGCAAGCAGCAGTAGCAGCGCGTCGTCCCTTACCGGGTCGGGCAATAGCGATTACGTTTGATGACGGCTATCTTGACTTTTTCCACTATGCTTGGCCTCTATTGAAACAGTATGGGTTTACAGCGACGGTATTTCTGGTAACCGAGCATGTGGGAAGCTCAAACACCTGGGATGCAGCTTATGGGGAGGAGGTGCCGCTGCTGGGATGGTCCGACATCCGCCAACTCCAGGATGAAGGGGTTGAGTTTGGTTCTCATTCAGCGACTCATAGCTTTCTGACTGCTTTGTCTGTCGCAGAGGTGGTGCAGGAAGCTGCTCGTTCGAGGATGCTACTCAGTCGCTATCTAGGTAGATCGATTCGGACGTTTGCTTACCCCTATGGAGATTTTAATGCCGTTGTGCAACATCTGATTGGAGCCTGTGGTTATACTATTGGGTTATCTTGTCGTCCTGGTTTGAACCAATTCGATGATAAATTACTTGCACTACGCCGGATAGAAGTTAGGGATTTTGATAGCTTTCAGGAATTTGTCACTAAACTTAATTCCTAAGCAAATGTATTCAAATTCAAGCTTACTCAGGAGGTATCACTAAATGAATAAAAAAGACCTTTCACGCCGTTTTTGTGCGAAACCCTTTGAATTTTTTTCAGTACATGAAAATGGGGATGTTACCTGTTGTTGTAGAGGCTGGTTACCCAAGTCAATTGGTAATCTTCAAACTAACGAGTTCATGGATGTGTGGAATTCAGATGCAGCCCAAGATATTCGGGCTTCTATTCTTGATGGAAGTTTTAAGTACTGCCTCAGCAAGGAATGTCCACTAATTGGAAACAACACACTCGCCTACAGAGAAGATGTATCAGATCCTGACTTAAAAGAAATCATAGAAAATCGATTAACAGTTCTCAAGAAAAAGCCCAAAACCATCAACCTTTCCTATGATCGGTCATGTAATCTGTCATGTCCATCATGTAGAACAGAACCAATTATGCTGAAAAAAGGACTGGAATATGATGAGAAAAAGCAACTGCAAGATCGTTTACTTGCTGATGGTTTAGATGACGCTGAGCTGCTAATTGTTACCGGTTCTGGAGATCCATTTGCTAGTGAACTATATCGAACCCTTTTGGCAACACTTGATTCTGAACAATACCCAAAGCTACGAGTTCATCTAATTACTAATGCTCAATTATTTACACCACAGATATGGGAAAAGTGGCATAAGATTCATAAATCTATCAAAAGTGTCCAGATTTCTATTGATGCGGCATCGGAAGACACTTACCGCGTTCTTCGCCGTGGGGGAGAATTTAAACGCCTGTTAGTTAACCTAGAATTTGTTAGTTCTTTGAAAAGGAAAGGGACGTTAGATTGGGTATCAATTGAATTTGTCGTTCAGCAAAAAAATTACAAAGAAATGAAAGATTTTGTTGAATTAGGCAAGCGTTTTGATTTCAATAGAGTTGGTTTTGCGGGAATCAGAAATTTTGGGACTTATGGGGAAGAATTCGATTTACAAGCTGTTCATGCCTCAAGCCATCCCGAACACCATCAGTTTCTAGAGATTCTTACAAATCCCATATTCAAAGATCCAATTGTTGATCTAGGAAATCTGAAAGAATTCCTTCCCAATTAGCGAGATCATGCTACGGCGAGTTGGGTCTCATATCCAGGGCTATTTCATTCTGAACAAGATTTTGAGTGTGTTAAGATTAAAGCCAGCACTTCGTTGCGCTTGAGCCATGTTATTAAAACCGTTATCTCGGTACAAATTGAGGGCAAAATTGCGGGCGATTGCCCAAATTTGCACCAGTGGTGGGGTGCGAATACGAGAAGCATCCTCGCCTTGAGTTACGTCTCGAACATAATGGACTTTGTTCTCAACGCCCCAGTACCCTCGAATTCGTGCTGCAAAAGCTTGAACCGTATCGATAAATGAGGCAACGTAATAGCGAGTTTCGGTGGAGACTTCAATGATGGTCGCCCGATGCACAAGGCGTTCGGACTGAACTCGAATCAAGGTTTGTAGTCCAGGGAAATCGGGAATTCCATCAAGGATATGACTAATGCTGACGGTGCGTTTTTCAATGCGACCATGCCCTTTATTAATTTGTTGGGTCGTTGCTTGTGGTTGAAAATTGGCTACTACAGCTGCAAGTAAGCCTGACTGATTGCCTTTGAGTGCACCGATATAGTCGTTATGGCTGTCAATGATTGCAGTCGCTGTTTTTTTGGGTGCTGATAGCATCAAAAGCGAACACCACTCCTTGTAATGCCATCTGTTTGATGAAGGCAGGCAAAGCAGTGATTTCATTCGTTTTCGACTCGACTTCGTAGGGTTCTAGAATCAAGCCCCGCTCGACAATATAAGCCGTGACCAGCATAATCGCCGGATGTGAGTCTACTGTGGGGTCATCGCTGATGGCTTCATAAGAGCCTCGCACCACCTTGCCGTCGGTGGCAATGGTTTCTCCAGGTAAAGGTTGAATGCCGAAGAATCGAGATAAACAAGCCGAGTAATCCCGGTAATCGAGTCGCAACAGTGTCCGCCGAATTGTGCTGTAAGACGGTAAGCGCCCTTTGGGTGGCGCAAACATGGCTACCAATTCATCATGGTAGGCCCAAAGCCAGTCTCCAATCGCCAGAAATCCACGATTTCCAGCCGTCACCGACAGAGTAAACAAAGCTAAACATAGAGCTTGCGTATGGCGTTGTCCTGCGGTACGCCGCGTATCAGGCAGGGCTGTAAAAGCTTCGACAATGGCAAGTTGAGACATCGTAGACGGGCCTGATAGTGAGAATCAATCCAATATCATATAGCCTTTCGATCAGAATGAAATAGCCCTGGTCTCATATCAAGTCCGGCTAATTACTTACCCCTTGTTCAGCTCTGTTGTTATGTTACTGGTTGACCAGTAATGCTGAACTAGAGATTTTCAAGTTTCGTTACCAAGCTCAGTTCCAAAAGCAGCAGCTAGGTTTGTATACAGCGTAAAATTGTTGAGGTTCTAAATGCTTATTAAATATAGCGGAAAAACTAAGTTTATATTTGTTGCCAACACTAAATGTGCATCGACATCAATAGAAACATCAATAATCGTATTGTTACATATAATATTGAAATAATCACTGATTAGCTGTTTGCCCAGTCATCATTCCTTTCATATTCTAGTTTTATAGTGAACGCTGTGCCTCAGCCAAATTGGAATAATGTTGTAGGTCAACACCAGGAATAGTTTGACCGTTAGAGTTCCCCTGAAACACAGAAAAAATACCCACACAGCCAGACTTCATCATCATGTTTATGTTTGGCCAGTTACGTAAGGAGCCCCCACTCAAGGGTGGGTAAGACTCATTAAAGGAGATGATGAAGAGGGTACGGACTGAGGGAATGGTCACTGGTGTGTCTCCTTTTCAGGTGTCACGCCGACCATTTGCATATGTGAGGAGTCAAACAGGAAACTATGGGCGCTAGCAGCGTATAGCAACGCGGCAGTTTTCGCAATTCTTGGAAGAGCTGAGACAGTAAGCTGGTAGGCAGAAATAAACACAGTTATGTAAAGAAATGTAGACTCCCTTCAGAAAGCAAGGGCAATTATGAACTTATTATTACACAACTTTACGAAATTAGGCTGAATTGCACCTACCTGCTTACCTTGGGCAGACCCCCACCATTAGTTAAAGTTCTTGACTGAGCAACTGCCGCTCCAATTCTAGAAACTCAGCAGTCCACGGCAGAGGGATGTCAAGGAACTTACTCCCTATGGTGATGCAGCTATCCAAGAATGGTGTTTCCACTCCTGCTAGACGAGCTAAAACCTGTAGGGGAAAACAGCCATAAGGCAAATCTTCAACCAAATAGCGGTGATGAGGGTTACATAGCGTCGTACTGGAGTAGACTCCAAGCTGCTGCATGTGTTCGTAAAGGGATGGCCCGGTGGTTCCGTAGGCGATTTGATAGTGGCTTTTGATATCAATCAAGTTGAGCACTCCCAGTGCTTCACCCACCGCTATGCGATCGCGATCCAGGTGCTCAATGAGCGCAACAGTACGGGGACCCACCTTATGATAGATGTTGTAATCCTCACCAGATTCCCATCGGGCTAATGAAACCAGAAGCAGGGGAAGGTGGATAATGTCATTAACTTTATTTAGATCAATTTCTAAAACCGAAGCAGCCAGCCATAAATTACTGAATGCATCTTGGAAAGCGGCTACAATCCGATTTGTCATGGTTCGGTTTTGAGCTGCCACAAAGAACTTGTTGGTAAGCGTACTAATCCTAACTTCGTCCTCCGTATTACCGCGACTGACGAACGGAGTATTGTTAACATCGGCTACAGCAGGCAAATGTGCCTCAGCTATTCCCTGTCTCTGGAGCACCTTACAAAAAACCCTACTTGCAAAGCGACTGGCACACAAAACCAGAACATTCATTTGGGAATTGATATATTTAGCTAGAATCTTGGCATAAGGCTCAATGTCTTGACCGCGACAACAGATCAGCACGTTCAGCGGTAGTTGGCCGCCATTGAGTGCGGCCAACTCATCAAGGTTATTGGAACAAGCTGCAACTGGATAGCTTCCGGGAGAAATTGGTCCTATTGAGTGAATGGTTCTTGTCTGGGCAACAAAAGAAGAACGGCGAGAAAAAAGGTAAACAGTATATCCCTGAGCGCTCAGATAGACTGCTGTAGCTAAGCCAATGTGTCCTTTTCCTACAACCAGGTAGCTAGTCTGTGGCATGGGCTAATTAATTCATCCGAAAACTATAAACAAAGATATCTTAAATTGACATCCTCCCTGCGCTGAAGCGACGGGGATTCCCATCTATCCAAACAAACTTAATTGAGTGAATAATTAGCGGGTTGACGCTTCACAGGATGCTGCTATCTTAGCGATAGTCTTACGCCTTCCTCAACGTCCGTTTAACTCGGAATGTCCTCCCGCGACTAAAATATTTACAGCATCATTGACATCTATGTCGTGAATAGACCCACAGAATAGACAAGTCCACTCCCTAATAGAAAGTTCTTTTTTGCCACCAATATGACCACAACAGAAACATTTTTGAGTGTCAGTTCCCATCGAGAAATGACTTGAAAATCACGCCTACACATTTAGGGTTGTCCTAAATCATTAATGGATTGCTGTAGAGCAACGCTAGATACATTCGCTAGCTATTCATGTTCCTCCGTCTTTTTTTTGACTCAGAAAATGATTTTGTAGCTCCGACTTTTTTGGCTTCTTCTCTCCTTTTTGATCGAGTTTTTTCCAGTGTGCTAACACATCCTTCCATATTACTCTTACGCACCCAAATAATTGATCAAATGCGATAATTGGTGTTTTTGTTGGATAGACTTGGTAGCGAGAGCGAGATTTCATTCTAATATTATATCACAAAAAGGTAGGCTTAAAAAAAATAAACCTCATATAAAGCCGTCCTTCTAGGACGGGGCTTTAGACCCATTTCTTTGGTAAATGGCACCGACTTAAGCTGCTAAGTCCACTGAATGCTAGCCACTTGCTTCTGGATAATAACTCCGTTGAGCGCTACATACAGAGCTACTTGAGGGGGAAAAAAACGGGAGACGACCGGTCTTTGGCTATCCTATAGCCCTGGCCCCGGCACTCTTGGCAGGGCCACTACGGAGAATGAAACAGCCCTGCTATTTTCGCACACTCATTAGATCATAATTTTATATGTAACTTGATTGCAACCGGAAAGTGGAGATCGCCTGCCCAACCTGAACCTGTTTCGTAGCGATCGCCTACCCAATCCGAGCTTGTTCGTGGCGATCGGACTCCATCGAACTCACGTTAGTTTAGTAGTTGACTGCTAGCAATAGACGGCAGCGGACACTCGATCGAGGTAAGCCTTACACTCGCGAACAGCTCGGCTCGGAGCGCAAAAACCAGATAGTCCAGCCTCAACTTTATTGCTGGCATAGTGGGTACTACGCTACAAAATCGCTTCATAAATTTTAGCTACCTGCCAATTTTCTCGCACTTGCTCAACTTGATTCTTAATTCAACTTAGGTATCGTAACTTGACTATTAAATCAATTCAGATTTTGTTAAAAACGCTAAAAAATTAGCTAATTGTTGCGTCAGCTAAAGTCAGGCATTTGCAGTATAAAGTCAGGCAAGTGCAGTATAAAATCAGGGAGATTACAGGTATTTGCAAGGGCTGCACTTTACCTGTATTTACCTGAAAATATCCTGCTTTCCGTCTGACTTTTTCGGTCAAATTGCTGCTTTTTTGTGCTGTTCGTGCCTTGACCTGTTGAGACTGGTTATGGCTGTTCTCTCTCGGTAGCAAGCAATGGTTTTGTCCGTACAAAGCTTTATTTATTACGGTCAAATAAAAAAATGCACCTCATGAACGCGGACTTCTAGCCGCCTGGTCAGGTTTAAGACTTTCTTAAGCTTTAATGACAAATGTAGCTAACTGTAATACAAATTAAGCTGAATATTATACAGCTATAAGAAATAAGAGGGAGAAAAGAGCTGACAACGCCCTCGCCTGTCGAGCAAACACTTTAAAAAGCAAATGGATAGATTGTCAGTTATTGAGTAGCGACGATCGCAACCAGTTATCCTCAGATGGCGGGGGTCACTTTACGCCCCTAGTTTGCTATTTTGGGGTGAAGTTGAAAATAGTTATAGATTTATAAAATGAGATAAACTCGACTATTATCATGGCTATGAAGCTCAAAAATTTGCCTCCAAGTCAGCCAAATCAGTCAAATCAGTCAAACCAGCCAAATCAGAGACTTTCGAGTCGGCTGGAACTGAGATTGTCTGACTCTGACTACAATCAAATTAAAGCAAGAGCAGAACAAGTAAATTTGAGCATGAGCGACTTCATGCGCCGTGCAGCTTTGAGGAGAACCATGCCGCGCCCTCTAGCTGCATTTGACTTGAAAGCCTATCAAGTTTTGTGCCAAATTAATGCCCAACTTAAAACTGCCGGAAACAATATTAATCAGATTGCTAAAGCTTGCAATAGTGCTGTGGCGTTGGGAGAACCAGTTCTTGTCAATACAGAAGTCTTAGAAAACGTACAGCAACTCATTCGAGAAAACGGGGGTGCAATTAAAGCAATAGTTGCAAACCTTGCCAAATCTACAGTACGCTAATTATTAACAAGCCTGGGCTTTACCGCCTGAGCAATCAATTCTGTGCAACTGACGGCTTTTCGGTTATGATTGGCAAACAAATCAAAGGTACAGGCTTTCGGGGCTGTCTAAACTACGTACTGGGCAAAAAAGACGCCGCTCTAATTGGCGGTACTATGTGCGGACAAACTCCTGAAGAACTCGCTGCTGAATTTGCCATCGCCCGACAACTAAGACCTAACCTGAAAGTAGCAGTTTTTCACGCCACTTTATCTGTCGATAGCACCGAAAAACTAGAAGATTGTGAAGAAAATGACCAGCGCTGGCTGGCTATCGCAGCCAACTACATGAAAGCGATGGAATTTGACAACAACCAGTACGCAGTTGTCAAGCACAGCGATACAGAACACGACCACATCCACATCGTCGCCAGTCGCATTTGCCTAGATGGAAGTGTTGTTGACGATAGCTGGGATTATTATAAAAGCCAAGAAACTATTCGCCAGCTTGAACGGAACTACAACCTGGAAACTGTTGCACCCAGTTGGGAAACAGACAAGCGAGCTCAGACTACAGGAGAACACAGGTACTTACAAAGCAAGGGACACAAGAGCGTCAGGGTGCAATTGCAAGACCTAATTGATGAAGTCACCCAAGATAACCCAAGTATGCCAGAATTCGTTGAGCGGTTGCAGCAACAAGCCGTAGAGGTGCAAGTCGGATTGGCTCGAACTGGAATCGGCTTCAGTAAAGGCATTTCTTACAATTTAGATGGAGTCGCTTTAAGTGGCACTCAGTTGGGTAAAGCCTACACTTTTTTTGGATTGCAAAAGCATCGAGGCGTTAGCTATGACAAAGGGCGAGATAACGCCCTAATTGAGGCTTTAATGCAGCCACAACACTTAGCTATCGCCCCCAGTGAGGCAGAGGAAAATGAGCTAGAATCGTCACAATCCGAGTTAGTAGCAAGCCTATCTGCAAAAGCATCGGAGTTAGAGTCGTCACAATCTGAGCTAGAAACAACCGCACCTGCAACTCCTGCAAAAGCATCGGAGTTAGAGTTGTCACAATCTGAGCTAGAAACAACCGCACCTGCAACGAGTACAAAAGCATCGGAGTTAGAGTTGTCACAATCTGAGCTAGAAACAACCGCACCTGCAACGAGTACAAAAGCATCGGAG